>NZ_JBKFBD010000036.1:0-49415 GCF_053345975.1 Microbacterium sp. C23T
CCCCCCCCGGGGGCCAGGCTGGGGGTGTGTGGGTTGCGCGGGGGGGGGGGGGGGGGCCCCCCCCCCCCCTCCGGCCTGTGGATCAGCCGCAGGACTTCGCCGTGTACGGCGCCTTCACCGTGGTGGTGGAGCCGTCGGCCGCCGTGGCGGTCACCGACACCTCACCGGCGGTCACCGACGCGGCGCGTACCGCGAAGGCGTTGCTGACCGACTTGCCGGCCTCGACGCCCGTGACCTGCTTGGTGCCGTAGTCCGATGCCAGCGCGAGCGTGACGGGTTCGTCGTGCTCGTTGGTCGCCTTCACGACCAGCTGGATCTTGCCCGCCACGCAGCGGGTGTCGACGGTGGCCGACACCTTCGGTCCGGGTGCGATGCCGTCACCGACCGTCAGGGTCAGCGTCGTCGACGTGGTGCCGGCGGTGCTGACGTACGACGGCAGGATCAGCTGACCGCGGATCTCGTAGACGCCCGGCGTCTGCACGATCGACTCGTCGAAGTCCCACTCGACGCCGATCGCCCGGTTGTCGCGTGAGCCGTCGTTGTACGACACGGCGACCCGCTCCGGCAGCCACGGCAGCTCGCCGACCTCGACGGTCTGCTCGAACTGCTGCGCTCCCTGGATCGAGATGCCGCCCTGCGAGTTCTCCGGCCGGACGTACACCTGCGCCTGGGCGATGAGCCCGTACGCGGTGTTGGTGCCGTACACGGTGAACGGCTCGACGTTGGTCTCGGCGACCTGCTCGGCGGTGATCGCCTGCCAGGTGAAGGGCACCGAGCCCCGCGCACCGCTCGCGAAGACGACATCCAGCTCAGCCGGCAGCTGCGGGATCTCACCCACGACCGTGCGGACCACGACAGGCGCGTCCACAGACGCGACCGTCTCGCCGTTCACCCGCCAGCGCAGCACACCGGTGCCGGCGCCGCCGGTCTGCACGCCCGTGATGCGCACGCGGAGCTGGCTCGCCTCGATCGCCTCGAACTCGAAGCGGTTGAAGGCGTTCAGCTTGAGGCCCGCGGCGTAGGTGGAGCCGTTGGTGAGGGTCACCGGAGTCCAGTTCGTGCCGTCGTTGGACGACTCGATGACGTACGTGTCGGCTCGCGGCGACCGCGTCCCGCCGTTGTCGTCATACCAGTAGATCTCCGTCGAGCTGATCCGCACCGGCGACTGCCAGGTGTACCGCAGCCATGCGGCGTTCGCCACCGACGTGCCGTTGGCCGTCTGACCCCAGTTGCCCCAGCCGTTGCCCGCACCCGGGTTCGAGCTGGCGGGTGTGGTGGCCTCGTTCACCCGGTTCTGGTTCTCCCAGGAGGCGACACCACTCGAGGTGATCGTCGCGACCGCGCCGTACTCGGCGGACGTGGCCTTCTCGGTGAGGTCGAGAGACACATCGCGCTGCGTGGTGAGCGCGCCGTCACTCGCCTGGAGCCGGAACACGTACGCGCCGGCGACGGTGCCCGTCACGGTGGTGCGCAGTGCGTTCTGGTCCGAGAAGATGACGCCGGCGCCCGCGGGGGCCGACACCGTCGACCAGCTGTACGTCAGCGTGCCCGACTCCGGGATGCCGTCGTCCGTCGCCGTTCCGACGAGCGTCGTCGAGAGGTTGCCGTCGCGGGAGCGGTCGGCGGTCGCGGTGACCACCGGCGCGTCGTTGACGACCACCGGGACCTCGCGGCCCGAGTCGAAGACCTGGATCTCCGAGATCGCGGTGGAGAACGACGGTGTGTTCGTGAACGCCACGCGCACCTTGCTCGCGGTGACCGTCTCGAACAGCGCCTCGTTGAACTTCGGCCCCGGGATCTTCGGCGCCTTGAAGGCGTCGGGCACGGTGACCCACTCGCCCGCACCGTTCTGCACCTGGATCGCGTAGCCCTGCGGCTCGTGGTAGCCCCCGGCCTGACGGTCGCTGACGAACCACACCTTGACGTTGTCGAACGTCTTCGGCGAGCCGAAGTCGATGTCGACGTAGCCTCCGGCCTGACCGGTGCCGTAGTTGCCCCAGTACGGCTCGTTGGCGGTGATGCCGTCGTTGACGGCGTTCAGCGTCACGGGCCGCTCGGTCTCCTTGATGGCACCCGGGGTGTAGTTCATCGAACCCGTCGAGAAGCCCGGCGTGTGGAAGTTGCGCCAGGCGGCCGGACGCGCGCCCTGCTGCGTCGCGGACGACGACAGCGTCGCACCCGAGGCCAGGTTGGCCGCGTCCTCTTCGAGGTCGATGCCCGCAGTCTTGAGGTACGACACGACACGCTCGTCCTGGATCGGGGTGTCGACGGCGGTGGGCACGTCGGCGCCCTCCTCGGCGACCACCTCGACGTCCAGGCCCTCGTCCGACTCGACGATCTCGTTCGTCGCCGGGTCGTAGACGAACCGGCCGAGGTCATCGGCGGTCGCCTTGCGCTCGCCGTCGACGAACAGGCTGTAGCCGGCGCCCAGGCCGTACTCCGAGCCGTCCTCGTCCCAGACGATCGTCAGGTCCTTGCCGTGGTAGTTCAGGTTGTTCACCATGAAGTTCCCGTAGCCGAGGTCGATCGGCCAGAGCTCGATCTTGTCGTCCGCGCGAGGACGGATGCCGCCCATGTCCTCCACGTAGATGTAGTTCATGTTGCCGAGCATCACGTGGTTCGGGTTGTTGCGGTTGTACGTCTTCGTGGCGGGGTTCCAGTTCGAGTAGTACTCGGACTGGTTGGCCACGCGGGCGTCACCGTTCGGGTAGATGCTCCACGCCATCCACTGCAGCAGGCGCTCGGCATACTCCGGAGTGATGTACTTCTGCTCCGGGTCGTAGTCGCGCAGCGCGGCCCGCACCGCGCGGTACTGCACGGTGAAGTTGATGTTCGAGAAGTTGTTCGACCCCCCGATCCCGAACTTCGCCCGGTCGTACTGGTTGGCCGTGTAGAACGGGAAGATCGGGAAGTTGTCGCCGTACCGGAGGAACCGGTAGCCGTCCACGTACTTCTCGGCGTCCTCCTTGGGGATGAGCCCCTCCGAGTAGATGTCGTAGAGGTTCGACTCCTTGGCCGGGATGAGGTCCCGCTCCGCGGTGCTCAGCGGGTTGGCCCCGCCGTTCGAGGATGCTGCGGCCTGGGCTCCGTGCGAGGTGCCCGCGAGGAACATCCGCATCTCTTCGCTCCACAGCCGGTCGAGGACCTCGCTCTGGATCCCGTCAGCGGCGGTGCGCATCTCGGCGACCTTCGAGGCATCCGCACCCGCCTGCTCGTAGAGCTGAGCGGCCGCGTCGAAGGCGCCCCACACGTACGCGGACTCCGGGCGCTCGATCGTGCGAGCCCCCGCCGCCGAGGCGTTCGTCTTCGGGTAGCCGAAGGTGATGGCGTCGGAGTCGTTGCCGGGCATGTAGTTCGTGTCGTACGCGATCAGCATGTCGTCGTTGCCGTCGTAGTGCTCGAGCTGACCGACGCCGTCGCCCTCGAAGTACGACGCGAACTTCTCCGCGATCGCCGGTCCACCGCCGTAGACGTTGTACGCCTCGAGGCCGGCCGTGCCGATGTACTGCGAGTAGTGGTTGTTCCAGCTCGTGTGACCGGGGCTGTCGAGGAACGCCGACGATCCCGACAGCTCTCCCACGTTGAGGATCTGGCCGTACGCGAGGTACGGGTTGCGGATCCACTTCGTGTCCTGCAGATGCATCGGCTGCGTCAGCACGACCGCGTTCTGGTAGAGGTTCGAGCCTTCGACGGTGGTCGGGTATTGGTAGACGTAGCCCGCCTCGTTCGTGTCGAGCGCGTTGTAGCGCTCGCCCCACCACCGGTAGACGATCGCCTTCTCGATCGCCGCGTCGGGCACATCGATGTAGGGGATGTCCTCGGCCCAGCGCTGGTTGAACTCGGTGACGCCGGTGCGGAAGGCATCCGCCGGCGCGAGAGCGGCGTACGCCTGCAGCTGCTCCGCTCCGGCAGGCATGCCGTCGCTGGAGAGCGCTCCGACGACGGAGATCTCGACCGTGCCACCGGCCGGAACCGTGATCTGGCGGTCGAGGTTCGAGCCCGACCGCGTGAAGCCGGGTGCCTTCAGTGCGATGTCGACCTGCGACCACGCCGTGTCGTTGAGTCCGTTGTTGGAACCGCTGGTGATGGTGCGCGTGCCGACGAGCTCGTCGCCCGCGTCACCGGCGCCGGTCGCCAGCGGCGATGCGGCGCGAACGGTGAAGGTCTGTGCGGCGCCGCCCGGGTTCTGGAACGCGATCGTGGTGACGGCGACGTTGTCGTACGTGATGAACTTCTTCATGTCGGCCACCACGCCCGTGGTGCCGATGTTGTACCGCGACTTCGCGTGGCTGGGCGCGTTGAATCGCTGGGCGCCCACCTCCGTGACGGTCTGCCCGGGGACGATGACCGAGTAGAAGGATCCGAGGTTGTTGGGCCCGCCGACATAGGTCGAGCCTGCGAAGCCCATGACGCCCCACGTGCTGCCGCCGCGCAGGTACAGCGAGCGACCGCGCGTCTGGAGGACGGTGTTGTTCGCCGTGCCCGTCACTCCGAGGATGCGGTCGAGGTAGTAGTCGGTGCCTCCTGCGGCGAGATCCTTCTCGAAGATCGCGCCGTGCATGCTCTCCGCCGTCCAGTCCACGCCGGGAACGAGCTTCTGCTCGACCTCCGCGAGGTTCGTGTACGTCGGGTCGCCGATGTCCATCGTGTCGGTCTGGCCGTTCGTGTAGACGCCGACGTCGGATTCGTTGCCCGGCACGGGGGCTCCGAATGCGTTCGTCGGCACGAACGCGAGTGTGGCTGCCGTCAGCGCGCAGATCGTCGCTGCGGCAGCCGTTCTTCTCCTGGTTGTAGGCGACATCGCCCATCCTCTCCATCGGGGAACGGATGACTCGGCGACGCCGCACGGGGACGGTCGGGGCGAACCGGGTCCGCGCCAGTAAAGCAGTGACGAAAGGCAGAGCGCAATGGTTTTCGAAGTTTTCGTGTTACCGGTATCTATTCACCCTCCTTCATGCCGAAAACGCTTGCGACGTCGAGACGGCCTGTCCGAGTGGGCTGAGGCGGCCCCGGCGTCGGCCAGTGCTGGCAAGCTGGATCCATGCGCATCGCCCTCACCGGCTCGTCCGGCAAACTCGGCACCGTCGTCGCCCGCGAGCTTCGCGCGGCCGGTCACGACGTCATCGGCATCGACGTCGTCGGCACCCGCGGGCCGGACTTCGTCCAGGTCGACCTCACCGACTACGGCCAGGTCGTCGACGCCCTCGCCGCCGTGAACGACCGGCACGACGGGTTCGACGCCGTCGTGCACCTCGGCGCGATCCCGGCTCCCGGCATCCGTTCCGATGTCGCGACCTTCCACAACAACATGACCGCGACGTTCAACGTGTTCTGGGCGGCCGTGAGGCTCGGCATCCGTCGCATCGTGTACGCGTCGAGCGAGACGGTGCTGGGACTCCCCTTCGACGTGCCGCCGCCGTACATCCCGGTCGACGAGGAGTACCCGCCGCGTCCCGAGTCCGTGTACTCGCTCGTGAAGACGCTCGAGGAGCGCATGGCCGTCGAGCTCGTGCGCTGGCACCCCGATCTGTCGATCACGGGCCTGC
The DNA here is from genome assembly GCF_053345975.1 of Microbacterium sp. C23T. Classification (NCBI taxonomy): domain Bacteria; kingdom Bacillati; phylum Actinomycetota; class Actinomycetes; order Micrococcales; family Microbacteriaceae; genus Microbacterium; species Microbacterium sp. C23T. The sequence continues at coordinate 5,547 of NZ_JBKFBD010000036.1, forward strand.
GGTTCTCGAACGTGATGGTGCCGGAGGACTACGAGGCGTTCCCGTCGTACGACGACGACGCGCTCAAGCGCAAGTGGAACCTCTGGGGCTACATCGACGCCCGCGATGGCGCGCAGGCGATCGAGCGCGCGCTCGAGGTCGCGCCCCCGGGCTTCGAGACGTACATCATCGCCGCCGCCGACACCGTGATGTCTCGGCCCAATGCGGAACTGGTCGCAGAAGTCTTCCCCGGCGTCGAGACGCGGGACTTCGGAGAGCACGACACCCTCCTGTCGATCGACAAGGCCCGGCGCCTGCTCGGGTACGACCCGCAGCATTCGTGGCGCGATGAGGTGAGCTGACGCAGCCGCACGCGACAGCGGAGCCGGGAATCTCCCGGCGCCGCTGCCCACACCCCGCGGAGTGATCAGCCGAGCAGGTCGCCGACCAGATCGTCGACATCGCTCGAGACATCGCCGACGAGATCGTCGACGTGGGTGCCGATGTCGCTCGTCAGGTCGCCGATCTCGGCGCCCACCTCGCCCACCGCGACGCCGGTGTCGTTGCCCGAGCCGACGTTCGTCCCGTTGCCGACAAAGTTGCCGCCGGCGACCTCGTTGCCCGAGCCGACGGGAGCGTCGACGCTCACATCATTGCCCGAACCGATCGGGGCGCTGACGTCGTTGCCGGAGAGCACGGGTGCGTCGTTGCCCGAGAGGATCGGGCCGTTCGCAACGTCGCGCACCAGCGGACCGTCGATGAGGCCGCCGCCGACACCGACGCTGCCGATCGTGTTGTCGTTCGCGTCCAGCGCGTCATCGACCCAGGCCCACCCCTGGAAGGCGTCGAGCGAATCGAGGGCGTGCGCCGACGTGTGGGTGTCCTCCGCCGCGGACGTGTGGTCGTCGGCGTTCGCGGGGATCGAGAAGCCCGCCACCGCCAATGCCACAGCGCCGATTCCTGCGGTTCCCATCAGTCCAGCTCGCGTCGTCTTGCGCATCGGATCATTCCTTCCGTTCCGTGACGTGCGGTGTTCCCCGCACATCGGGTCATCCGGAGGGGGCACCCGAGCGGATTGGGCGACCGGGTCCGACTCCCGCCAGCTCGCCGTCCGCGAGGCGCGGAATTCCGCGGGTGTGAGCGGATTCCTGGGAGATTCCTGAATGGTCGGCGACCCGCGGCATCCGTCCCGTGCTCGCCGGCTTCGCCCGCGTTCGCCGTAGGCTCGAACCGGACCTCGCCCCGAGGAGGTGCACGCATGGCCGAAGATCCACGCCTCGCCGCCGCGCGCTACCGCGCGGAACGCGACGATGACGGCGAACACACGGATGCTGCGTCCCCGCCATCGCAGGCCGCGCGTGCGTACTCCGCGGCCGATCGCGCGGCGGTCGTCGAGACGGCGATCCAGCAGGCGATCCGCCAGGGCGAGTTCGACGACCTGCCCGGCGCCGGCAAGCCGATACCGGGCCTCGGCGGGACGCACGACCCGGACTGGTGGATCCGCCGCAAGATCGAGACCGAGCAGCTCACCGGCCTCGGCCCGCCGGCGCTCATGCTCCGCGTCGAGAACGCCGAGCTCGAGGCGAGACTCGACGGCCTCGGGCACGAGACCGACGTGCGCGAGGCGGTCGAGGACTTCAACCGCCGGGTGATCGAAGCCCGGCGCCAGCTGCTCGGCGGCCCGCCGGTCGTGACGCCCACGCGCGAGGTCGAGGCCGAACTTGCCGCGTGGCGGGAACGGCGGGAAGCGCGCGCCGCATCGATCGCCGAGGAGACGGATGCCGCACCCCCGCGTCGCCCGTGGTGGCGGCGCCCGCGGGGGTGACGGCCGTCATTTCACCGCACCCAGAGTGAGTCCGGTGCGCAAGAGCCGATAGCTGAAGACGTACACGACGAACACCGGCAGCGCCGACACGACCGCGAAGGCCATCATCCTCGGCCAGTCGATGCCGAAGGCTCCTGCCTGCTGCGCGATCAAGGCGCTCATCGGGTACTTCTCCGGCGACAGCATGAAGGTGATCCCGTACAGGAACTCGCCCCACGACACCAGGAAGAGGATCGACCCGACGGTCAGGATCCCGTTCCTGGCCAGCGGCAGCGCGAGCGAGAAGAAAGCGCGGACAGTCCTCGCCCCGTCGATGCGGCCGGCCTCCTCGATCGCCAGCGGGATCGCGGAGAAGAACGGCCGAAGCAGGAGCACCGCCCACGGCAGGAGCAACGCGGCGTCCGCCAGGATCAGACCCGCATCCGTGTCGAGCAGCCCGAACTGCGCCAGCAGCCAGAACAGCGGGATGAGGTTCGCCGTCTGCGGGATCATCTGCAGCACCACGAGCAGCGCGAGCGCCGGCACCACGATCCTGCTCGTCACGCGGGCCAGCGCATAGGCGGCCGGGATCGCGAAGACCAGGCACACCACGGTCGTGCCGACCGCGATGATCGCCGACTGGCGCATCGATGCGCCCAGCTGCGGGTCTGCGAACGCGGAGGCGTAGGCATCCCATGTGGGTGTGAAGAACACGGAGGCCTGGGACGTGAGCACCTCGCTCTGGCTCTTGAGCGAGGTGAGCACGATCCACAGCAGCGGCAGCCCGTACAGCAGGAACAGCACGATGCGGACGGTGAAGGCGAGCGGCTCCGCACGTCGTCGGGTGGCGGTCATCACAGCACCTCCTCATTGCGACGGACATCTCGCGCGTAGACGAGGGCGAACACCACGACGACCAGGAGCGACAAGAGGGCCGTCGCAGCCCCCGTCCCGTAGTCGAGTCGCTGGAACGCCTCGACATAGGCGAGGTACGGGAGTGTCGAGGACGACGTGCCGGGGCCTCCCGCAGTCATGACGTAGATGAAGTCGAAGCTGCGGAAGGCGTAGACGATCGTCAGCACGGTGAGCACCGTGGCCGCCGGGCGCACATGCGGCAGGAAGATGTAGCGCACGCGATGCCGCGGCCGCGCGCCGTCCACCTCGGCCGCCTCGAGGACCGACTCGTCGATGCTCAGCAACGCGGCGCGGAAGATGAGCGCGTTGAACGGGATCACGGCCCACGCGTTCACGAGGGCGACCGACCACAGCGCCAGCTTCGGGTCGTACAGGAAGCCGACACCACCCGCGCCGAGTCCGAGCGCTCGCAGCGACTCGTTCACCAGGCCGTGGTCGGCGAGCAGGAACTTCCAGATCGAGCCGTTGATGACCGGCGGGAGCGCCCAGACGAACACCATCACGCCCAGGAGGAACGCGCCGCCCTTCGTGCCCGACCACACCGACACGGCTGCCGCGAAACCGCCCGCCATCCCGAGAGCCGTGACGACCACCACGAAGGCGACCGTGTTCACGACGACCTTCGTGAAGTCGGGGTCGGCCAGGAGCTGTGCGTAGTTGGCGAAGCCCACGAACTCCCACTCGCGGTTGAGGGTCGCCCCGGTGACGGCGCTCACGCTCATGCGTCCCAGCACCAGCAACGGCCATACCGCAAGGGCCGCAAGGAGGGCGGCCGCGGGCAGGGCGAACGCGAGACGCCGGTCGGATGCAGCAGGCCTGCGTCGCACGCGGGTCGTCCCCGTCGGGCGCGAGCCCGGCGGGGACGACACGAGCGAACGGGAGGGCCGCACCGTTGTGACGGATTCCGTCCCTGTCATTGCGGTCTCAGTTCTCCAGCAACGGCAGCAGCCGCGTCATGAGGTCGTCCGCGAGCTGGTCCGGCGAGCCCTCCTCCGCGATGGCCTTGCTCCAGAAATCGCCCACCAGGCCCTCGACCGCGTTGACGTTGGCCGACGGCACGGCCGGGCTCGGCGAAGGCCGGCCCTGCGCCTGCACGATCTGTGCGAAGACGCTGAGGATGGGGTCGTCACCGATCTCCGAGGCGGATGCCGCGTCTGACCGGGTGGGGATCGCGCCGAAGCCCTTCAGCAGCTCGAGCTCGCCCTCCGTGGAGAAGAACGTGGACTCCAGGTACTCCTGCGCGAGGTCCTTGTGCTTCGAGAAGGCGCCGATGTTCTGCACCTCGCCGCCGAGGAGCACACCGCCCTTGTCGCTGATGGGCAGGGGCGCGACGCCGTACTCGAAGGCGGCCTCCTCGGCCGCCGCGATCTGCCAGTTCCCGTTGACGGCGAACAGCGCGGAGCCGGCGGCGAACTGCTGGAACGGGACGGTCTGATCCCACGTGGCCGCCTCCTTCGAGAGGTAACCCGCGTCCACCCAGTCCTGCAGCATCGTGTAGGTGTCTGCCATCGGTCCGGCCTGCGCATCCGCATAGTCGAAGCCGTGGGACGTGAACCAGGGGAAACCCTGCCACTGGCTCTCGAGGCCCGGCTTCCCCGTCAGGGTGATCCCCTCTTTGCCGGCGGCGACCGCCAGGGCCATGTCCTCCTCGAGCTCGTCGATCGTGGCCGGCGGCGCGTCGATGCCGAGCTCGGCCATCATGTCGGAGTTGTACCAGAGGCCGAGCAGGTTCACGAACCCCTGCACCCCGAACAGGGTTCCGTCGATGCGCTGCATGGCGCCGTCGGGGAACTGGTCGGCGCCGTCGAAGTCCTCGAACCAGTCCATCGGTTCGATCGCCCCCGACTGGGACAGGTCGTAGGTGCCCGATGCGCCGAAGACGATGACGTCGGGGCCCGTCTTGGCTCCGGCCGCGGTGACGGCCTTCGTCGTCATCTGCTCGACGGGGATGTACTGGTAGTCGACGGTGACATCGGGGTGCTCGTCGGTGAAGGACGCCGCCATCGCCTCCAGCGTCGCGACCTGGCCATCGGTGTTGTAGTAGTGCCAGACCGTGAGGGTCACCGGGCCGCCGCCCGAATCGTCGCCGCCGGCGCAGCCGCTCAGTGCGAGTGCGGCCACGGCCAGGCCGGCCGTCAGCCCGGCCAGCGGCCGTAGACGAGTGTGCTTCATTGCTTACGCCTCCTGGGATGTGTGTGAGCCCGCGATTTCATCGATGAAATTCGATGTGGCAAATCGCTTCTTTGGGCATCATGGCGATCGAAATCGCTTTCGTCAACTGAATTCTGCGAATTCTGATTCCCGCCACTCCGGCTTGACACTCGGGGAACGGGCCGATTAGCGTGCCATCAGTTCATCGATGAAATGAGGTCTTCCGTGACACGTCCGCTGATCGCCGCTCCCCGCGGGTCCGCTGCGACCAGCGCGCCGCAGCACGTACCCGTCACCGTGGGAGCACCCATCGGCACAGCCGATCCTCGGCTGTTCGGGTCGTTCGTCGAGCACCTCGGGCGCGGCGTGTACGGCGGGATCTTCGATCCGGCGCACCCCGCAGCCGATGCCCAGGGCTTCCGTTCGGACGTGACCGCGCTGGTACGCGAACTCGGCGTGACCGTCGTCCGGTATCCGGGAGGCAACTTCGTCTCCGGCTACGACTGGCGCGACGGCATCGGACCGGTGGCCGAGCGCCCGCGTCGCCTCGACCTCGCGTGGAAGTCCGTCGAGACGAACGAGTTCGGCACCGACGAGTTCATCGCGTGGTGCCGCGCGGCGGGCACCGAGCCGATGCTGGCGCTCAACCTCGGGCTCGGGGACGTCCGATCGGCGCTGCAGCTGCTCGAGTACGCGAACCACCCGGGCGGCACGACGCTCTCCGACGAAAGGATCGGCAACGGCGCCCCGCTCCCCCACGATGTCCGCACCTGGTGCCTCGGAAACGAACTCGACGGCCCCTGGCAGCTCGGCCACAAGAGTGCCACGCACTACGCCGACGTCGCGGCATCCGCGGCGAACGCCATGCGCATGTTCGACCCGTCGCTGGAGCTCGTCGTCGTCGGCAGCTCGAACGCCGACATGCCGACCTTCGGCACCTGGGAGGAGACGGTGCTCGAGCGCACGATCGAACTCGTCGACTACCTCTCGTGCCACATCTACTTCTACGAGGACGACGACCTCGCGGGCTTCCTCCGCTCCGCCGACAGGTTGGACGCCTTCCTCGACGGCGTGCAGGACGTGATCCGCCGGGTCCGCGCACGGCACCCCGGGGCCCGAGACGTCCGGATCAGCCTCGACGAGTGGAATGTGTGGAACTTCCGCGCGTACGACGACATCAAGGAGGAGCGGGACTTCGAGCTGGCTCCCCGCCTGCTCGAGCAGGACTACACCGTCGCCGACGCCGTCGTCGTGGGGTCGCTGCTGCAGAGCATCCTCGCGCACTGCGACACCGTGGGCATCGCCGCCATGGCTCAGCTCGTCAACGTGATCGGGCCGATCCGCGCCGAAGCAGACGGGCCGGCCTGGCGCCAGACCACCTACTTCCCCTTCGCCGCGATGGCTCGCAGTGCGGGGCACACGGTCTTCGCGACGAATCGCACCGCAGACTCCGACGTCGTGACCACGGTTACCCGCGATCCGTCGGGGGGCGCCGCCCATGTCTTCCTGACGAATCGTTCGACGGACACGCCGGCCGTCATCGAGGTCGACCTCGCGCGATTCCGCCCGAACCGGGTCGACCGCGCCGAGCTCCTGTGGCATCCCGACCCGCACGCCGCGAACACTGCGCAGTCCCGCGTGCGGGTGACGCGCCGCACCCCGACGACGGTGCTCGAAGGCGGCCGGCTGCGTCTGACGCTGCCACCCATATCATGGGCGGGGATCGAGCTGGCCTGTTCGGTCGACGGATGAGGGGGGTCGTGCGAACACCGATGACCAGCGTCACGATGGCCGATGTCGGCGAACGCGCGGGGGTGACCGCCCGCACCGTCTCGAACGTCCTCTCCGGGAGCGCCGCCGTGCGCCCGGAGACTCGGGAGCGGGTGCTCCGCGCGGTCGAGGAGCTCGGCTACCGGATGAACACGTCGGCGCGCAGCCTGCGGACCGGACGCACCGGCACCATCGGCCTCGCCATCCCCGATCTCGGCATCGACTACTTCAGCGACCTCGCGAGCCGCATCATGATCGAGGCCGAACGCCATGGCTGGGGGGTCGTCATCGAGCAGACGGGGGCGCGGCGCGAAACCGAGCTGGCGATCCTCTCGGGCGCACGTCGCCAGCATTCGGATGGCCTGATCTTCCAGCCGCATGCCCTCGGACCGGGTGACGAACGTCATCTCGCGGGCAACGACCGGCTCGTCATCCTCGGCGACCGCATCTTCAACGGCCCGGTCGACCACGTCGGCATGGCGAACACCGAAGCCGCCGCGATGGCGACGCGCTACCTCATGGACCGCGGTCACCGCAGGATCGCCGTCATCGGATCCAACCCCGACGTCAGCACGGTCAGCGCCGCCTCGCTCCGGCTGGACGGCTATTCGCGGGAGCTGGTCGATCGCGGACTCCCCATCCGCGATGACTACGTCGTCGTCGCGAAGCAGTGGCATCTGCGCGACGGCGCGACCGGGATGGCCCAGCTCCTCAGCCTGCCCGAGCCGCCTGAAGCGGTCTTCTGCTTCAACGACACTCTTGCGTTCGGCGCGCTGCACACGCTGGCCGCACGGGGGCTGCGCGCGCCCGACGACATCGCGATCATCGGCTTCGACAATGTTCCGATGGCCGAGTTCTCCGTCCCACCGCTGACGACGATCGACCCGGGGACGGGTCAGATCGCGAAGCAGGCCGTCGATCTGCTGGCATCGCGGGTCGAAGGACGCGCGGCCGCACCCGCCGAACTCATGACCGACTGCTCACTCGTCGTGCGCCGCTCGGCCTGACCCGGCCACGCGCAGACGCGGCGGCCGACTGAGCCGAAGGACGCGGCGTCCCAGACCCGGATCCTCCGAGTCTGGGACGCCGCACCATTCACGAGCTCGCTCGGTCGGCGCGAGCGCTCACTGACAGGTGATGGCCGAGAAGGCTGCCTCCACCTGCGCCGTGCGTCCATCTTCCGCAGCTGCGGCGACGGCGATCGCGCCGCCGGCGACCGACGCGGAGCGGGTGGCGAAGGCGATCGAAGCCGACTTGCCCGGCTGCACGGCGAGCGACTTCGATCCGTACGTCGAAGACACGTCGACCTGGAGCGCCGTGCCGCTGACGTTCTTGACCACGGTCACCAGCTGCACCTTCCCCGCGACACAGCGAGGAGCCGCAGAGGCCTCGACCTGCAGCGCGGGCAGCGCCACCGTGATCTTCTTCTCGATCGTGACGTCACCGCGGGCGACGCGCACCGTGTACTCCCCCGCGGCGAGGTCCGTGCGGAGCCCTGCCGTGAGCGAGCCCGCGCCGCTGCCATCGGTGTGCAGCGTCCCGAGAGCGATCCCGCCCGGTTCGAGCGTCACGGTGTAGTCCACGTTCGGGATGCCGCCGGTCAGCGTCACCGGGAACTCGGACCCCGCCGCGACGGCAGTGGCCGGCACCTCGATCGCGGGCGTCGCGTCAGGTGCCGCGGCGATGACCTGCCACTCGCGGATGCCGGTCGATCCGCCACCCTCCGCGGCACCCCAGGACTGCGACACGATCCGCAGCGCCGTCGTCTTCACCGGGGCGAAGTCGACGCGGTCGAATCCGCTGCCGGTGCGACCGTACGACTGGCCGGCGTCGAGGGTGACGTCACGCCACGTCGTGCCGTCGGCGTCGAGGTACTGCAGCACCCAGCTCTTGGGCGGGATCATGCCGGCGTTCGCGGTATCGGGGCTGTCGCGGTACCACCACACACCCACCGAGTCGACGTCGACCGAGAACGACCACGTCAGCCGTGCGGTCTGCTGGCCGGCCTGCGGCCAGGTCCCCCAACTCGTCGCGTACTTGGCCGCCGCGTTCTCGAACGGCGCGTTGGTGCCGTCCTTGAGACCGTTGACGTTCTCCCAGCCGCTCGTGAACGAGGCGGTGGCCGTCGCATACGACGAGATGTTGCCCGTGAGCTGAGCGTTCGGGTCCTTGGGAATCGTCACCGTGCCGTTCGCCGTGTTGCCGGCGACGTCGCGCACGCGGTAGGTGAGCTGGTGCGGCAGCCCGTCGGGTGCGGCGATCGCCGCGCCCGCCGTCGCCGCAACCCATGCCCCGGCGCCGTCGAAGCGATACTCGATCGCGGCCACGCCGGATCCGGCGTCGGTCGCGGAGATCGACACCGTGCGCGCGGCGGCGTCGAGCGCGGCGTTCGCGGTCGGAGCCGTCTTGTCGATCTTGACCGTGCGGCTCACCTCGCTCGACACGTTGCCCGACGAGTCCTCGGCGCGGGCGGCGACGGTGCTCGTCCCCTCTGCGGTCACCGTGACCTCGGCGAAGCGCACGTTCGGCGTCGCCGTCCAGGCGCCGGCGCCGATGCGGGTCGACACCGTGGTGAGGTAGTCGACCGCGTCCTCGGCCGAGGCGCGCAGCGTGACGTTCGAGGCGAACCAGCCGTCAGCACCCGACGTCCCGGAGGCCGCCAGCGTGACGGTCGGGGCATCGTGGTCCGCCGGCGGTGCGGGCGGGTCGTCCGAGCTGACGGTGACGTCCGCCTGGACCAGACCCGCGGCGACACCGAGCGCTCGGCCGGTCGCCGTGAACGTGCCCGCCTCTGCGTAGTCGGACGCCTTCACCGGCAGCCAGTTGACCGGCGCCCACTGCTGCGCGCCGTCGACCGTGATCCGCACAGCGGCGGGGAGCACCGGTGCGACTGCGGGCTTGGTGTGCACCGCGACGGGCGCGGGCACCGCGGCCTCGCGGGCGTAGACCTCCCACTCCGAAACCGACACGGAGTTGAAGTACGCGCCGCTGGCACGGCCGGCGAACGTCGCGCGCAGCGCGGTCGTGGTCACCGGCGTGAAGTTCACCGTCAGCCACGTGTTGACCGTCGTCGGGTACGTCGCGTTCTCGACCGGTCGCCAGTCCCCCGCGGCGTCGAGGTATTCGAGCTTCCACGAGGCGGGCGGACGGATCCAGTTGGAGTCCTGGTGGAACTGGATGCCGACCGAGCCGGTGCGCACCGGTGCCGTCCACTGGTACGAGAGCCAGTCGGTCTCGTTGGCGCTCGTCGTTCCCCGGTAGTTGCCCCACTGGTCGGGCGGCAGGAGCGCCGTCGTGGCGCGGAATCCGTCATTGACCGCGGTGGTCCGCATCGGGGGCTGCTCGGTGAAGGACGCCTTCACCTGCGCGTCGAGCGCGAGGTTGGCCGACGGGATCCGCTTCGGATCCTTCGCGAGGGTCTGCGTGACGGGCAGGATCTTCGCGCCGTCCCACTGGACCTCGTCGATCGCGACGGACCGGCGGAAGTGCCCACCGCCCACCGCATCCTTAGTGTGGTAGGTGAGGTACGACTTGCCCTCGAAGTCGATGAGCGACGGGTGCACGGTCGTCGCGGACGTGCCCGACAGGATGATGCCCTGGTAGTTCCACGGCCCCGTGGCACTCGTCGACGTCGCGTACCCGATGCACGCCTGGTAGTTCGACGGTGTGCAGGCGCTGCCGCCCTGCTTCCAGTCGTAGAGCAGGTAGTACAGCCCGTTCTTCTTGAACACCCACGGCGCCTCGTAGAACGAGGTGAGACCCGACATCGTCGAGATCGCGCCGTCGAGCGCGGTCATCGAGGAGGTGAGCTTCACGACGCGCGCGACACTCCAGGAGCCCCAGTAGAGGTAGACGGTGCCGTCCGTGTCCGTGAACACGTGCGGGTCGATCACCTCCTGGCCGTTGGTGCTCGAGCCGAACACGTCGGACCATTTCACCAGCGGCGCCCCGATCGCGTCGGTCCATGGCCCGACCGGCGAGTCGGAGACGGCGACGCCGATCGCCATGCGGTTGGCCTGGGTCGTGTCCTTCGACTCCACCGGCACGTACCAGTAGTACTTGCCGTCACCGCCCAGCACGGCGTGACCGGCGTAGGCCGCGTTGCCCGAGGCCCACGAGAACACCGCGTCCGGGTCGAGGGCGTTCTGGTAGACGTCCCATTCGCCCGATGCCACGTCGTCGGTCGCGAGCACCGCGTAGTCGCGCATCGCGAACCCCGCCTGCTGCGCCGACGCCTCGTCGTGGCCGGTGTAGATGTACAGCCGGCCGTCCGCCCCCACGAGAGGTGCGGCGTCGGCGGTGTACAGGGATCCGTCGGCGATGATCGGGTTGCCGGCGGATGTGATGGTGCGCGTCGGTGGTGGGGCGTCGGCGGCGGATGCCGGTGCGGCGCCGCCTGCGAGGATCAGCGCGACAGCGGCGGCTGTCGCCACTGCTGCCCGCGCCAGGACGTGGTCGTTCATTCGTGAATCACCTTTGTTTCGTCAGCGGCTGGTCTCGGCCGGGTACGCGACAGCGACTCGACGAGCACCGAAACCGGTTGACACCACAGCAGCGATGTTGGCGCTCACAATTGGTGTTCTCGACGCTGAAATCCCGCGTGAGGGGCAGTTTGGCAGTGACCCACGTGCGAGCGCAATCGTTTTCGAGAATTTCGAAACTACGCGCCGTCCTCGACGACGCACCGCCTCATCGACGCGGGATCGTCGATCCCCGGATCACGAGCCGCACCGGAAGGTGATGGCTTCCCTGGCCGATGTTCACGCCGTCGATGGCGTCGAACACCCGTTGCGCGGCCTGGCGTCCGAGCTGCTGCAGGTTCGCGTCGATGCTCGTGAGCTGAGGCCGCGAATTGGTCGCGAGCACCTCCCAGTTGTCGTAGCCGATCACCGCGAGGTCGTCGGGCACGCTGCGTCCCAGGTCGCGCGCGGTGTCCAGCGCTCCGCGCGCGATCTGGTCGGATCCGCAGAAGATCGCATCGACGTCGGGGTGCCGCTGCAGCAAGATCGCCGCGGCATCTCGGCCCCAGTGCTCCGTCCATTCCGAGAACATCGGCTCGCCCACGAGCTCCAGCCCTGCCGCCGCCAGCCCGGCACGAGCTCCCGCGACGCGGTCCTGCGCTGCCGCGTAGGCGGGGTCGCCCGTGATGACGGCGATGCGGGATCGCCCGCAGGCGATCAGGTGCTCGACGGCGAGGCGCCCGCCCGCGTAGTTGTCGGGAGTCAGTGAGAGGTCGCGCGGGTCGTCGGACGGCGCATACGCGTACACGACCGGGACCGGGAGGTCCTGCCCGAGGGACGGGCGGGGATCGGTCTGCCGCCCGACGACGATGATCCCGTCGACGCGACGGCTCAGCAGGGCCTTGAGATGGTGCTGCTCGCGGATGGCGTCGCCGCGCGCATCGCACAGGAACACGTTGATCTGCCCCGCCCCGAACGCGTCTTCGGCGCCCATCAGGATGGGGATCATGAAGCGGCCCTCGAGGTCGCTGGTGAGAAGCCCGACGGTGCCGGTGCGGCCGGCGAGCAGTCCCTTGGCCATCGCGTTGGGGGTGAACGACAACTCGTCGGCCGCGCGCAGGACGCGCTGCCGCGTCGCGACGGCGACGTCGTCGCGGTTGTTGAGCGCCTTCGACGCCGTCGCGATCGACACTCCCGCGCGCCGAGCCACATCGCTCAGCGTCGCGGCGCGCGACCCGTTTTCGCTCGTTGCCACGAGTCACCTTCCTTTCGGGTGCTCAAACGTTATCGAAGACCATACTTGACGGTCTCGCAATCGCCACGATAGCTTGCTCGAAATGGATTTCGCCGATTTCGGTTTTCGTCCATTGCACCCACTCGCAGCGATGCCGACCCGTCCAGCGTCATCCGCTCGAAGAAGAGCCAGAGGAGACAGTTGCATGATCACCACCCGACGTCGTGCCGCACTGCGGACGGCCACCGTCCTCGTCACGGCGGGAGCCCTCATCGGGGGCCTCGCCGCCTGCGCCGGAGGCGGCGACAGCCCCGAACCCGCCGCATCCATTCCCGCTGAAGGAGTCGACGACGGCTCGACCCTGACGCTGTGGACGCGCGCGCCGATGGAGCGCCAGGCGAACCTTCTGGTCGACGCGTACAACGAGAGCCACAAGAACCAGGTCGAGCTGACCGTCGTCCCCAACGACGACTACGTCGCGAAGGTCGGCGCCGCCGCGGGTGCGAGCGGCCTGCCCGACCTGTTCGCCGCCGACATCGTGTACGTGCCCAACTGGGTCGAGCAGGGCCTGTTCGCGGACATCACCGACCAGATCGACAGCCTGGACTACAAGGACTCGATCAACAAGGGCCACCTGTCGGCCGGCACCTACGAGGGGCAGGAGCACGTGCTGCCCTTCGTCCTCGACCTGTCGATGCTGATGTGGAACAAGGAGCTGTTCGCCGAGGCGGGGCTCGACCCCGAGAAGGCCCCCGAGACCCTCGCCGAGTTCTCCGAAGCCGCGCAGGCCATCCAGTCTCTCGGCAAGGACGGCGTCTCCGGCACGTCCGCAGGCCTCAACTGCGGCGGATGCCTCGTCTTCACGTGGTTCCCGAGCGTCTGGGCCTCGGGCGACCAGGTGATGAACGAAGAGGGCACCGAGTCGCTGCTCAACAGCGAGGCCGCGCAGGAGGTCTACTCCACGTGGAAGGAGCTCTACGACGCAGGCGCCGTGGCTCCCGGGTCGGCCGATGAGACCGGACCGACCTGGGTCGCCGGGTTCCAGGAGGGCAAGGTCGGAATCATGCCGTACCCTGCGACCCTCCTGTCGGGCCTCGAGTTCGACGCAGGCGTGGCGGGCCTTCCCGGTGTCGACGGCGGCGCATCGACGTTCGTCGGCGGCGACGGCATCGGCATCTCGAAGGACTCGAAGCTCTCGGCCCAGGCGTGGAACTTCCTCTCCTGGATGATGTCGGACGACGCGCAGGTGCAGGTGCTCGCGAAGGACGGCAACGCGGTCTCGCGCTCCGACCTCGCCAACAACGAGTACTCCTCGGAGGACCCGCGTCTGGTGACGATCAACGAGGTCGCCGGTGAGGGCGACACCCCCGTCGCACTGCAGTTCCAGCAGGCGTTCAACGCGCCGGGAAGCCCGTGGCTGACCCTCGTGCGCAACGCCGTGCTCGAAGGCACCGACACGGTCGACGCCGACAACGACGAGATCACCGCCGTCCTCGGCGAGTGATCCACCGGCGGGGCGCATCGCCGGCACCGACCGAGCGATGCGCCCCGCTCTCTCTCCCCCACCTTCTCCCCAAGCCCCGAACGAAGGACTGACGTGGCTTTCACGACCACTGCGCGCCGCGCGCGAGCACCGCGCGCGAACCGCCAGAGCCGGAGCGCCCTCGGCGGCCCCGTCCAAGGGTGGCTCTACGCCCTGCCGACGGCGCTGTTCGTGGTCGCCCTGTTCCTCATCCCGCTGCTGCTGGTACTCCAGATGTCGGGGTCGGACTGGCCGCTGCTGCGCGGCAACCAGGGCTGGAACTTCCCCGAGAACTACGCGGATGCCGTGGACCTCCGGCTGTTCTGGGACTCGATCAGGTTCACGCTCAAGTACACGATCATCACGACCGTGCTGCTGATCGGCCTCGGCCTCGGCCTCGCACTCCTCGTGCAGGAGTCGAGCGCGTGGAAGGGCTTCCTGCGCACGTCTTTCCTCATCCCGAGCGCGCTCGGCCTGGCCTCGGCATCCCTCCTCTTCTACGTGCTCTACTCGCCGTTCGCCGGCCCGTTCGCCGATCTCATGGAGACCTGGGGCTTCACCTTCCTCGGCACACCCGAGGGTGCGCTGTGGTCGACGGTGTTCCTCATCGTGTGGCGGTACGCGGGCTTCTACATGCTGCTCATGCTGGTCGGCCTGCAGGGCATCCCCGACGACGTCTTCGAGGCCGCCCGCATCGACGGCGCCTCGCGCTGGCAGACCTTCCGGCACATCACCGTGCCGCTGCTGCGCCCCACCTTCGCCCTGACGATCGTCCTGTGCGTGACCGGATCGCTGCTGGCGTTCGACCAGTTCTACATCCTCACCAAGGGCGGACCCGACAACAGCACCATGACCATCGTCCAGCTGATCTACAACGTCGCCTTCCAGGGGAAGAACGACCTCGGAATCGCCGCGGCGCTGTCGGTCATCGTGCTGCTGGCCCTCATCGTCATCAACGTCGTGCAGCTGCGCGCGTTCCGCAAGCCCGAGGAGGGCTGACATGACCCTCACAGACACCACCTCGACGCGCACCATCGTGGCGCCGGACTATCGGGGGACGCGGACAGGTCGTCCGCGCGGGCGCCTCGTCTACGGCATCCCGTATGTCGTCTTCACCGGCGCGCTCGCGATCATCTTCCTTTACCCGCTCGTGTGGACCGCCGTGTCGTCGTTCAGCCCCCAGGCGGGCTCCGCTCAGACCGACGGCTGGGGTTTCGGCAACTACGAGTCGCTGGCGAACTTCCAGGCGGGCATCTGGGTCTACCTCGGGAACTCGCTGTTCGTCTCGCTGCTGACCGTGGTCCTGACGCTCGTGACATCGTTCCTCGGCGGCTACGCGTTCGCGCGCTTCTCGTTCCCCGGCAAGAACCTTCTGTTCCTGCTGGTGCTCGCGATCCTGATGGTGCCGTACGCGACGCTGCTGATCCCGCTGTACGTGATCCTCAACGCGATCGGCCTCAACAACTCGCTGGTCGGCGTGGCGCTGGTGCTCACCATGTTCCAGCTGCCGTTCTCGATGTTCATGATGCGCATCTCGTTCGAGTCGATCCCCAAGGAGATGGATGAGGCGGCGCTCGTCGACGGCTGCAACAGCTTCTCGGCGCTCTGGCGCGTGCTGCTGCCTGCCGTCAAGCCCGGACTCATCACGGTGGGACTGTTCGCCTTCCTCACGGCGTGGAACGACTTCATCGCGCCCCTCATCCTCATCACCGACACCAACCGGATGACGCTCCCCCTGGCGGTCGCGAACCTCCGCGGCCAGGTGATGGGCGTCATCGACTACGGCGCGACGGAGGCGGGAGTCGTCGTGCTCGCGCTGCCGTGCGTCGTCCTGTTCCTGGTGCTCCAGCGCCACTATGTCCGCGGATTCATGTCGGGAGCCTTCAAGGGATGACCATGCAGATCACCACCACCGCACCTCAGGCGCCCGTCGCCCCGTCGAGGGGACGCCTGCGCCCGCTGGGCCAGAACGAGGTCCGCATCACCGGCGGCTTCTGGGGCGACCGGCAGTCGGTCAACGCCGCCGGCACGCTGCGGCACATCGGCGCCCGCCTCGAATCCGAGGGATGGCTCCCCAACTTCGACCTCGCCGTGTCGGGCGGGCTCGCCGAGGGGCGCCGCGGCCGCGAGTTCTCGGACTCGGAGGTCTACAAGTACCTCGAGGGCCTCGCGTGGGAGATCGGCCGCACCGACGACGCCACGCTGGAGGCGCGCTTCCGCGAGGTCGTGAGTCGCGTCGCCGCCGCGCAGGAGGCCGACGGGTACCTCAACACGCGGTTCGGCCGCCCCGGTCAGGGCGCACGGTGGTCCGACCTCGAGTGGGGGCACGAGCTGTACTGCCTCGGCCACCTCTTCCAGGCGGCCGTCGCCCGGGAGCGCACGCGGCGGGGGGCCGACGACGGGCTCCTCGAGGTGGCGCGGCGCGCCGCCGACATGGTGTGCCGCGAGTTCGGCGCCGACGGGCGCGACGCGATCTGCGGCCACGCGGTCGTCGAGGTCGGCCTCGCCGAGCTCGCCCGCGTCACGGGGGACGACCGCTACCTCGAGCAGGCGCGCCTGTTCGTCGAGCGGCACGGCCGGGGCACCCTGCGCGACATCGAATGGGGACGCAAGTACTACCAGGACGACGTCGCGGTCCGCGACGCCGAGGCGCTGCGCGGCCACGCCGTGCGGGCGAACTACCTCGCAGCCGGTGCCGCCGACGTGGCGATCGACACCGGCGACGACGAGCTGCTCGAAGCGCTGCGCCGCCAGTGGGACCGCACCGTCGCGCGCCGCACCTACGTCACGGGCGGCCAGGGCTCCCACCACCAGGACGAGGCGTTCGGCGAGGACTGGGAGCTGCCCGCCGACCGCGCGTACTCCGAGACCTGTGCGGGCGTCGGATCGATCATGTTCTCGTGGCGGCTGCTGCTGGCCGGGGCGGACCCCCGCCACGCCGACCTCATCGAGCGCACGCTCTACAACGTCGTCGCCACCTCGGCCGCACCCGACGGCCGGGCGTTCTTCTACGCGAACACGCTGCACCAGCGCGTGCCCGGCATCCCCGCTGACCCCGACACGACGTCGCCGCGCGCCTCGTCGTCGCTGCGCGCGCCGTGGTTCGAGGTGTCGTGCTGCCCGCCGAACGTCGCCCGCACACTGGCGAGCCTCGACACGTACCTCGCGACGGCCGACGACGAGGGGGTGCAGCTGCAGCAGTACGCACCGGCGTCCGTTCGCACCACGCTGCCCGACGGCCGTGTGATCGCGTTCGATGTCGAGACGGACTACCCGGTGTCGGGGCTCGTCCGGGTGATCGTGCCGGATGCTGCGCCCGACGCCGAATGGACGCTCACGCTCCGCGTACCCGCGTGGGCCGACGGTGCGCGCCTGCGGGTCGTTCCCACGAACGGCGGTGCCGCCGCCGAGTCGGACGCCGCGCCCGGTGCCGTCGAGGTGCGACGGGCCTTCCGGGCGGGAGACGTGGTCGAGCTCGAGCTGCCCATGGCACCCCGGCTGACCGCTCCCGACGAGCGCATCGACGCCGTGCGCGGATGCCTCGTCATCGAGCGCGGCCCGGAGGTGTTCGCCCTTGAATCGGTGGATCTCGCTGCCGCCGGCGTCGACGACGTGGCCCAGGTCGCACTGGCGCCCGGCGCCGCGCCCGTCGAGCGCGACGGCCGCGTGTGGATCGATGTCGTGCGGCACCGCGAGAGCAACGCCGGCTGGCCCTACGGCGAGCCCGGTGACGGGCTCGGGGGCGCAGCATCCCTGTCCGTGCCCCTCGTGCCCTATCACGAGTGGGCCGAGCGAGGACCCTCGACGATGCGTGTGTGGATCCCCGCCGCGACCTGAGTCAGGGGTTGGGGTTGGTCGCCTTGCCGTCGAGCCAGAGAGTGTTCGACGGGTCGGAGTGGGTGGTGTCGGTGCCCACGTGGTTGTCGCTGATCTGCGGACCCTTGGTGACGACGTGCACGATGGCCATCGCGTGGCCGCGGCCGAGACCGTAATCGGCCGCGAGCCACTCGACGATCGGCGTCGCCTTGGTGTTCTCGTCGAACCCCTTCTCGTGCGCCTTCTCGATGAGCTGACGCGGCGTGAGGCCGGTCTTCGACTCGATGTTGTCGAGGTATGCCTGGAACGACATGTGTGATCTCCTCAGTTGCCGGTGGACGGGATGTCGAGCACTCCAGGAGCATCCTGCCACTCCTGGACGATGCGGTCGGAGGCGTGGATGCACAGCACCCGCAGCCGCCCGGCGCCGCAGTTCTTGAAGCCGTGCCACGCCCCCGCCGGCGCGGTCGCCGTGTCACCGGCGACCGCGTGCAGCGTCTCGCCGTCGATCGTGATGCGCGCCTCGCCTTCGAGGAGCACCCACGTCTCGGGATAGGGGTGCCGGTGGATGTCGGGGCCCTGCCCGGGCTCGTTGTCGACGAAGAAGTACGACACGCCGGCGCCGTGCTCGGCGCCGATGAAGCGGCGCAGGGTCCCCGTGCCGACGCGGGTGTCGGCGGCCGGGACGATGTCGGGGATCGCGATGCTCATGGGATGCTCCGTCCTGTCGGTCTGTGTGATCCCACCCTGCTCGCCGCCGTGCGCGACCCCTATAGTTTCGATGTGGATCGAAAGTTCGTCGACTTCCAGCTCGCGCCGGACGACCTCACGGCGATCCGGTTCGGGATCTCGCCCGGCCACGAGCTCTGCCACGCGGTGCGCGCGATGCTCCGGCCCGACGAATACCCGCTGCAATGGGGATGGATGCGGGCGACCCGCGGTGCGATCCCGCGCGACGACTTCGAGGTGCTCGCGCTGCTGATCCGCGATGAGGGCTACTTCCCCGACTTCCTGACCACCACCCCGACGTGGGAGCTCACCCCCGAAGCGGAGGCCGCGCGACTGCGCGACATCGACGACGAGCGCTTCGAGGTCGACATGACCAAGGTACTCGTCCGCACCGACGGCGCGCGGCGCGCGGCGGTGCAGCGGATGCTCGAGCAGCCCGACCGCGCCCGGGCGATGATCGCCGAGGCGTGGCTGTCGGTGTGGAACTCCGGCATCGCCCCGGTGTGGACGCAGCTCGAGCGGCTGCTGCGCGCCGACATCGCGGTGCGCTCGCGACGCATCGCCGAGAGCGGCATCGGCGCGATGATCCAGGGCCTCCACGACCGCGTCGCATGGTCGGACGGAGCCGTCCGGGTCACGATGCGCATCTGGAGCGAGGTGGTCGACTGCCGCGGCAGCGGCCTCGTGCTCGTGCCGTCGGTGATGGGTGCCACGGGATGCTTCGTCCTCACCGAACCGCCGGCGCAGCCGACGCTCTTCTACCCGACGCAGGGGGTGACAGCCGCCTGGGCGCGGGATCCCGCCGACGTGGCGTCGGCGCTCGGCGCGCTGCTCGGTCCCGCACGCGCGCGCATCCTGCTCGACGCGCACGAACCGCGCACGACCTCGCAGGTCGCGCGCGACACGGCCGTCGCGATCTCGACGGCCTCGCACCATCTCACCGTGCTGCGGGATGCGGGCCTGGTCGCCAGCGCGCGCGACGGCGCCCGAGTGCTGCACCGGCGCACCCCGCTCGGCGAGGCGATGGTCGGCGCCGTGCTCTGACCGGAGCACGGCCAGGCCCTGCCCAGGTGGGCCACGGTAGACTGGCCGTGCCCATTTCGATGTGCATCTACCTGTCTGCGGCTCCCGGCTGCGCACAAGGCGGCACCAACAGCCGCCGACCCTCGGCGCATGGCCAGGAGCAAGATGCACACGACACTCGTCGAGACCGACACCGCTGCGCGCGCCGCCGTCCGGCGCCCGAGCCTCATCCGCGAGGCGGGCTACGCCTACTTCCCGATCGCGCTGATCGCGCGTCTGCCGTTCGCGATGATGGTGGTCGGCATCCTGACGCTCGTCGTCTCCGCACGCGGTTCGCTCGCGCTCGGCGGCGCGACGAGCGCCATGACCGGCCTCGGAACCGCCCTCGTCGGTCCGCTGCTCGGAGCGGCCGCCGATCGCTTCGGCCAGCGCCGCGTGCTGCTGATCGCGGGCGCGGCGAACAGCGCGATGCTCGCGACGATAGCGTGGCTGGCTTTCGCGCCGGTTCCGGATGCTGCGCTCCTCGCCGTCGCGTTCTTCATCGGCGCGACCATGCCCCAGGTCGCACCGCTCTCACGCAGCCGCCTCGTCGGCATCATCGGCCGGGCGTACCCGAAGGAGCGCCGGACGCCCGTCGTGAACGGTGCGATGGCGTACGAGTCCGCGGCGGACGAGATCGTGTTCGTCTTCGGCCCGGTGATCGTGGGCCTGCTCGCGACCACTCTCAACCCCGCCGCGCCGGTGATCGGCGCCGCCGTGCTGGGCCTGATCTTCGTGAGCGCGTTCGCGTTGCACCCCACGGCGCAGACCGCGACCGCATCGGCGGGATCAGTGAGGCCGGAGCAGGCGCCCGTGCGCGAGCTGTTCCGTCCGCGCGTGCTCGCCCCCGTCGTCGGTGCGCTGGGCATGGGCCTGTTCTTCGGCGCGATGCTCACCTCGCTGACGGCCTTCATGGCCGAGCGCGGCGTGCCCGAGCAGGCCGGACTGGTCTACGGGGCGATGGGCATCGGCTCGGCGGCGCTCGCCCTCGGCGTGGCGCTGTTCCCGGCGCGCTTCACGCTGCGCGCGCGGTGGCTGACGTTCGCGTCTATCCTGGTCGCGGGCACCGTCGCGCTGCCGTTCGTCGACAGCATCGGCGCGATCGCGATCTGCCTCCTCGTGATCGGCGTCGGCATCGGTCCCACACTCGTCTCCCAGTACAGCCTCGCCGCCGCCTTCAGTCCGCGTGGCCGTTCCGCCACCGTGATGACGATGCTCGGCTCTGCCATCGTCGTCGGCCAGTCCGCAGCATCCGCTCTCACGGGTCTCGTCGCCGACGCGACCGGAGCCGGCACCGCACTCCTCGCGCCCCTGCTCGCCGCGTCCGTCGTGCTCGGCGCCGGCATCTGGAACGCGGTCGCCTCGCGCCACTGAGCCTCGAGACCACCGCGCGACGCGGAACGCCCGGCCCCGCGGATGCGGGACCGGGCGTTCGTGGTCAGCGGCGGATCAGAAGTCGAAGTCGCCGATGTTGTCCGCGTCGAACACGTAGGGCTCGCCGAGGAGCACGACGCCGTCGGCGCCGACTTCGTAGGAGCCGAGCTTGCCGGCGTCGAAGGTGTCGCCTTCCTTGCCGGTGATCTCACCGGTGATGAGGGCCTGCGTGGCCCACGCGGCGAGGTAGCCGAGGTCCTCCGGGTTCCACAGCGCGAACGAGGTGACGGTGCCGTCCTCGACGTACTCGCGCATCTGGTTCGGGGTGCCGAGGCCGGTCAGCGCGACCTTGCCCTTGTACTCCGAGGTCGACAGGTAGCGGGCCGCGGCGGCGATGCCCACCGTCGTCGGCGAGATGATGCCCTTGAGCTCGGGGTACGTCTGCAGCAGCGCCGCGGTCTTGTCGAACGACGTCTGGTCGTCGTCGTCGCCGTACGCGACCTCGACCAGCTCGATGTTCGGGTGGTCGCTCGCGAGCAGCTCCTTCATCGTCTCGATCCACGCGTTCTGGTTCGTCGCGTTGGCCGAGGCGGACAGGATCGCGATCTGACCGGCGTCGCCGATCTGCTCGGCGATGAGGTCGACCTGCACCTTGGCGATGCCCTCGGCGGTGGCCTGGTTGATGAACAGGTCACGGCAGTCCGCGTTGGTGTCGGAGTCGAAGGTGACGACCTTCACCCCCGCGTCGCGCGCCTCGTTCAGCGCGTCGCAGATGGCCTCGGGGTCGTTCGCCGACACGATCAGGCCGCCGGCGCCCTGCTGGGCGGCGGTCTGGATGTACTGCACCTGCGACGTCGGCGACGCCTCGGACGGGCCGACCTCGTCGATCGTGCCGCCGAATTCGTCCGCCGCCGCGGTGGCGCCCTTGGTCGAGGTGTCGAAGTAGGGGTTGCCGAGGTTCTTCGGCAGCATCGTGATCGACAGGTTGGCGTCGCCGCCGTCCTCGGTCGAGCCGCCGTCGCCGCCGCTGCCTCCCGAGCAGCCCGTCGCGACGAGTGCCACGCCCACAGTGAGCGCGGCCGCCGCGAGGGCCATGCGACCCTTGCGCTGAAGTCCGAACATCTTTGTTTCCCTTCCTGATTGCAGGTGCCTGGTGCAGTGCTGCGAGGTGATGGTGTGGAGGTGGCTACGAGACGTCGGTCGTCTCGCCCCGCCCTTTTCTCTTCCCGATGGCGGCGGCGCGTCGGCGCTGCAGCCAGGCGAGGAGGCTGGAAGACACCACGGAGAGGATGAGGAGCACACCCGTGATGATGTTGATGACGTCGCTGGTGACGCCGGCCAGGCGCAGGGCCGAGCCGAGCACCCCGATCAGGAGCACGCCGGCGATGACGCCGTGGAGGGCGCCGCGGCCGCCGAAGATGGAGACCCCGCCGAGGAGGACGGCGGCGATGACCTGGAGCTCCATGCCCATCGCGTTGTCGCCGCGCGCGTTGGAGTACAGCAGCGTGAAGTAGACGCCCGCGAACCCCGAGACCGCGCCCGAGACCACGAACAGCAGGAACTTCGTGCGGCCGACGTCGATGCCCGAGAAGGCCGCGGCCTCCTTGTTGAGGCCGATCGCGTACAGCGAGCGGCCGAACGGCGTGAAGTGGAGCACGACGGCGAAGATCAGCGCGAGCACGAGGAACGGGATCATGATCATCGGGATCGGGGTGCCCGGGATGTTCGCCTTGGCGAGGTCGGTCCACTCCTCGGGGAACTCGGTGATCGCCGTGGTGCCCAGGAGGCCGACCGCGATGCCGCGGAAGAGCGCCAGGGTGCCGATGGTCACCGCGAGCGAGGGAAGCCCGACGACCGTGATGAGGAAGCCGTTGACCACCCCGGCCAGCGTGCCCACCAGGATCGCGATGATCGCCGCGGCGGGGAACGGCAGCCCGGCGTGGGTGAGGATGCCGGTCATCACGCTCGACAGCCCCACGATCGATGCCACCGAGAGGTCGATCTCCTCGGTGATGATGATGAGCGTCATCGGCAGCGCGATCAGCAGGATCGGCGCGATGTCGCGCAGCAGATAGGTGACCGTGAGGGGGCTGTCGAAGTTGCGCACCGCGGCGAGCGCCACGACGATGACGAGCAGCAGGATGGCGATGATCGCGGCTTCGCGGGTGATGAGCACGCGCCGCCAGGCGGGACGGGTGTGGGCCTTGTACACGCGCGTGGGCGCGGCATCCGTCAAAGTGGTCATCTCGTCTCCTCCCGTTGTGCGATGAGTCGTCGGTGCTGGCGGACGGCGAGCACGCGGTCCAGCACGATGGCGCCGAGGATCAGCACGCCGACCACGGCGCGCTGCCAGAAGTCGTCGATGCCGAGGATCGGCAGCGCCCGGTTGATGGTGAGCAGCAGGAATGCGCCGATCGCGGCGCCCCAGACGGTGCCGACACCGCCCGAGATCGCCACGCCGCCGATCACGGCCGCACCGATCGCCTGCAGCTCCCAGCCGAACCCGGCCGCGGAGCTGACCGTCCCGTAGCGGGCGGCGTACAGCACGCCGGCGAGGCCGGAGAGTGCGCCCGACACCACGAACGCGGTGATGACACGGCGGTTGACCTTGAGGCCGTACAGGTGCGCGGCGGCGGGATCGGACCCGATCGCGTAGAACTCGCGACCGCCGCGGATGTTGCGCAGGTACCAGGCGGCCACCACCAGCACGACGACGGCGATGATCGTGAGGATCGGGATGCCGAGGATCGAGTCCGTCCCGAGCCCGCGGAAGTCGCGGGGAAGGTCGGAGGCGTTGATGCGGTCGCTGCCGGTCCACGCCACGTTGATGCCGCGGTAGATGTACATCGTGCCCAGCGTGATGACGAGGGCGGGGACGCGG
Source organism: Microbacterium sp. C23T (assembly GCF_053345975.1). Taxonomy (NCBI): domain Bacteria; kingdom Bacillati; phylum Actinomycetota; class Actinomycetes; order Micrococcales; family Microbacteriaceae; genus Microbacterium; species Microbacterium sp. C23T. Next base: position 29,244 of record NZ_JBKFBD010000036.1, read on the forward strand.
GCGAAGGCGACGAGCGCGCCGTTGATCGCGCCGAGCAGACCGCCCAGCAGCACGCCGCCGACGAAGACCCCGATGATCGGGATGCCAGGCACGTCGATGAACAGCCGCCCCGTCAGGTAGGCCGACAGGCCCACGATCGAGCCCACCGACAGGTCGACGTTGCGCGTGATGATGACCACGGCCGATCCGACCGCGACCAGCAGCAGCAGCGACGGCGTGAGCAGCAGGTCGCGGAACCCGTCGGAGGAGAACAGGAAGCTCGGGTTCGCGATCGTGGCCGCGACGACGACGACGAGGAGGGCGATGAGGATGCCCGTCTCACGCGCGGTCGCGAGGTGGCGGACGAGCTTCGACGCCGCGCTCGTGCCGGGCGCGACGGGGGCCGTGGTGGTGCTCATCGGGCAGCCTCCGCATCCGCGGTCGCCGCGAACATGACGGCTTCGGGAGTCGCTTCCACGCGCGAGAACTCACCGGTGAGGCGTCCTTCGCGCATGACCAGGACACGGTCGGCCATGCCGAGCACCTCCGGGAGTTCGGACGAGATCATGAGGATGGCCTTGCCCTGCTGCGCGAGCTGGCTGAGCAGGCGGTGCACCTCGGCCTTCGTTCCGACGTCGATGCCGCGTGTGGGCTCGTCGACGATGAGCACCTGCGGCTCGGTGGCGAGCCACTTGCCGAGCACCACCTTCTGCTGGTTGCCGCCCGACAGCGTGCCGGTCTCGGCGTCGAGGGCCGCGGTCTTCACTTCGAGGCGGCTGGCCCACAGCTGCGCGGCGCGGTTCTCGAGGCCGCCCCAGATGAGGCCCCACTTGGCCAGCTTCGAGCGGATGGCGAGCGTGATGTTGCGCGAGACGCCGTCATCGAGCACCAGCCCCTGCTTGCGGCGGTCCTCGGGCACGAGCGCGAGTCCGCGTGCCGTCGCCAGGCGCGGGTTGCCCTTGGGCAGGGCCGCGCCGAGGAGCTTCACGGTGCCCGACTCGTACGCGTCGACGCCGAACACGGCACGGGCCACTTCCGAACGCCCGGCCCCGACCAAGCCCGCGAGCCCGACGATCTCGCCGGCGCGGAGGTCGAACGAGATGTCGCGGAAGACGCCCTTGCGGGTGAGGCCCCGCACCTCGAGCACGGTCTCCCCCACCTCGGAGGGCAGCTTCGGGAACAGCTCAGTCACGTCGCGGCCGACCATCTGACGGACCAGCTCGTCCACCGTGGTGTCGGCGATCGGCGTGGTGTCGATGTACGAGCCGTCGCGCATCACGGTGACGGTGTCGCACAGCGCGAACACCTCGTCGAAGCGGTGCGAGATGAACAGCAGCGCCCGACCCTCGTCGCGCAGGCTCCGTGCCACCGCGAACAGGCGCTCGACCTCGACGCCCGACAACGCCGCCGTCGGCTCGTCCATGATCAGCACGCGGGCGTCCAGCGAGATGGCCTTCGCGATCTCGATGATCTGCTGGTCGGCGATCGACAGGCCCTCGGTGACCCGATCGGGGTCGAGCGAGACGCCGAGGCGCTGGAAGATCTCCACGGCCTCGGTGCGCATCGCCTTGCGGTCGATGCGGCCGATGCGGTTCGTGGGCTGGCGGCCCATGAAGATGTTCTCGGTCACCGACAGGTCGGGGAACAGCGTCGGCTCCTGGTAGATGACGGCGATGCCCGCCGCCTTCGACTGCGCCGTGCTGGAGAAGTCGACCGGCTCGCCGTCGAGCAGGAACCCGCCCGCATCGCGGCGGTAGAGCCCGGCGACGATCTTCACGAGCGTCGACTTGCCGGCGCCGTTCTCGCCGATGAGCGCATGGATCGATCCGGCGTCGAGCGTCAGGCTCCCCGAGCGCAGCGCGACCACGGGGCCGAAGGACTTGACCACGCGCCGGAGCTCGAGCGCGGGCGGGGGCGCGGGTGGCGCGGCGGGTGCGACATCGGCTGCCACGGCATCCTCCTCATCGAGGTGAATTGAGGTTTCTGAATCTTCCTGAATCGATTCAGGTGAAGTTCAGGCTACTCTAAAGTTCAGAGCCGAATGCGGTCAAGTCACTCGGTGACGGTGACCGAATCGTGACCAGAGTCCGACGACGAAGTGGAGACCAGCCGTGCCGGTGAGCATCCGTGATGTCGCGCAGCGCGCGGGGGTCTCGGTCGGCACGGTGTCGAACGTCCTGAATCGCCCCGGCGAGGTCTCCGCGGAGTCCGCGGACCGCGTCACGCGGGCGATCGAGGAGCTGGGCTACGTGCGCAACGATGCGGCTCGCAAGCTGCGCGCGGGCGTCAGCACCACCGTCGGCTTCGTCGTGCTGGACGGGCAGAACCCCTTCTACAACGACGTCGTGCGCGGGGCCGAGGACGAAGCCACCCGCCACGGCATCGCGATCCTCTACGGCAACACCGACGAGGACCACCGCCGCGAGAGCCTCTACCTCGATCTCTTCGAGGAGCAGCAGGTGCGGGGACTCCTCATCGCACCGTACGGAGACGTGACGAAGCGACTGGAGCGGCTGCGCGAGCGCGGCATCGCGGCCGTCCTCGTCGACCGTTTCAGCGGCGACGGCCGATTCTCGTCGGTCTCGGTCGACAGCGTCGCGGGCGGGCGCCTTGCCGTGGAGCATCTCATCGAGGGCGGCAGGCGCCGCATCGCGTTCGTCGGCGGCCCGTTCGACATCCGCCAGGTGAACGACCGGCTCGCGGGCGCGCGTGTCGCCGCCGAGAACGCCGGCGACCACGTCGATCTCGAAGTGGTCGCGACCTCCGCGATGACCGTGGAGGAGGGGGTGGCCGCCGGCACCCGCATCATCTCGCGTCCGCGCCGCGACTGGCCCGACGCCCTCTTCGCCGCCAACGACCTGCTCGCCCTGGGCCTGCTCCAGTCCCTCGTCGTGGACGGACGGATGCTGGTGCCCGACGACATCGCCATCATCGGGTTCGACGACATCTCATTCGCCGGCGCGGCGGCGGTGCCGCTGTCGTCCATCCGCCAGCCGAGCCGGATGATCGGGCGCACCGCGCTGCGGATCGTGCTCGAGGAGGCCACCGACCCCGACAGCATCGCGCGCCAGACGGTGTTCCCGCCCGAGCTCGTGGTGCGGGCCTCGACGCGTCCCCGCTGACCCGCCCCCTACCGCGTCGCGTCGGCGAGGAGCCGGCGCATCTCGGCCATCGTCTCCTCGGACTGCGCGAGCAGCGCCCGCAGGCGCTCGACCGTGGCTTCGGGGTCGGCCTCGCGGACCTCGGGCTCAAGTCCGGGCGATTCCGGCGTGCCCGCGATCGGTGCTCCTGGGCCGCTTCCCTGCCCCGCGGCCGCCCCGGCCTTGACGGCGCCCGCCACTGCTCCGGCCGCCACGCCCTTGGCGGCGTGATCGGCGATCGACGGCGCCGCGGCCTCGGTCGGCGCGGCGGTGGTGTCTTCGGTCGGCGCGGGGGCGTCAGCATCCGTCCCCGCGTCTTCGGCGGCCTTGCGAGGACCGAGGAAGAGGTTCGCGAGGTAACCGGTGAAGGTACCGAAGATGCCGACCCCGACCACGATGATGAGCGTGCCGATCATGCGGCCGGCGTTGGTCACCGGGTACTGGTCGCCGTAGCCCACGGTCGAGATCGTGACGATCGTGTACCAGAGCGCGTCGGAGGCCGAGGTGATGTTGGCGCCGTCGGCATCCTCTTCGACGTAGAGGATCGTGATGCTGCCGAACTGCAGCACGAGGATGCCCATCAGCAGCAGCGTCATGAGGGCGCTGTTCGCGCGGTCGTGGATGAGGGTGGTCCACACCGTTCGCGGGCCGAGTTCGCGCAGCAGCCGGAACACCCGCAGCAGCCGGAACAGCCGCAGGATCTTGAACTGCGGGAACGGCAGGCTGGCCAGCAGGTCCGCCCAGCCGAAGCCTCGGAAGAAGTACCGCATCGCCGACGGCGCGGTCGAGATCCGGTAGATGAAGTCGCCGAGGAAGATCGCGCTGAACAGCGCGTTCATCACCGATAGCACGAGTTCCAGCGCCGTGTCGCCGGCCATCGCGTAGACGAGCACCAGGTTGAGGATCGACAGGATCGACAGCGCGCCGATGAAGATCTCGTACGCGGTGTTCTTGAGCTCGGACCGCGCATCGGCACGGGCCTTGGCACGCGCGCGGGACCGCTCGCGCATCTCGGAGAGGGAACGGGCCATGGCGAGGCTCCTCGGGTCGGGCAGCGCCGGACGCGCTCCGGCTGTGGCCCCATTGTGCTCGCACCCGCGCCCGGGGTGCGAGCACCACTCTCACGCGATTTCGGTGATTCGCTCCCCTGCTTCGACACGGACGGCGAGGCGGTTGTTCGCGGGCGGGAGCGGGCACACGTAGTGGTCGCTGAACGCGCACGGCGGCAGGTACGCCTGGTTGAAGTCCACGGTCACGGTGCCGTCCGCGGCGGGCGCATCGATCTCGAGGAACCGGAACCGGTACGCGTCCACGTTGCTGGTGGCGTCGGCGATGACCGCGCTGAGACCCTCTGCAGGATCGCCCGTGACCGTGAGCTCGACCGGCGACCCGTCGACCTCGAGCGCGATCGTGCCCACTGCGGGCTCCTCGCGCTCGTAGCCGTCGACGCTGCGGATCACGTTGATCTCGCCCTCGGCCGCGGGGCGGAACACCCCGGGCAGCGCCCACGCAGCGTCGTGAAGGAACGACAGGATGCCGCGCAGCCGCGTGCGTCCGGGAGCCTCGGGGTCGAACACCCGCAGCGCCGGCGCGCCCTCGCGGCTGATCGCCTTCAGCCGGACGCCTCCCACATCGAGGTGCTCGCCGGGAGTGAGCACGACGTCATCGGCCGGAGCACCGGGTGCGTCGACGCGAAGCGCGGCGCCGACGACCTTCCCGTCGACCGCCTGCCATACCCCGGGTGCCCCGTCGTACGCGCGCGGCTCGGTGTCGAGCCAGTGCGTGTGGCGCAGCGCGGCGATGCCGTGCTCGCTCGACACGGCGCGCCAGCGTGCGTCGGTGACGGTGTCGGAGGTGCTCGCGGGGAGGGTCATTCGATTCCTTCGTCCGGGGAGGGGCGGTTCGCCCTTCCATCCCAACACGACGCGGGCGACCGCATTCCCACCGTGCGACCCGCGGCGACGCGCGGTGTCACGGGGCGTCATGGTGCATACCTTGCAGTTCTAGGTAACTTGTACTTCTATGTATCTAGGACTTCTAGGTATGGAGGCGACGTGAAGATCGGCAAGGACCTGGTCGCCGCGGCGGCGACGCCGATGGTGCTCGGCATCCTCGCGGAGGGCGAGTCGTACGGCTACGCGATCCTGCAGCGGGTGGGCGAGCTGTCGGGCGGAGAGCTCGAGTGGAGCGACGGCATGCTGTACCCGCTGCTGCACCGGCTCGAGCGCCTCGGGCACGTCGAGTCGTCGTGGGGCGCCTCCCCCAGCGGGCGGCCCCGCAAGCACTACCGGCTCAGCCAGACCGGCCGTGCGGCGTTCGCCGAGCAGCGGCAGCAGTGGGCCGTCGTGAGCCGGGCGCTGCAGCGCGTGTGGTCGGATCGCGACGGCGGCACCGACTTCGCCGGCATCCCGGCGTTCGGAGGGGCCTGACATGACCGAAGACCTCGACCCCCGCATCGAAGAGCAGATCTCGACGTGGCGCGCGTACGTCTCGCGCCCGGAGGCGATCGACGGCCGCGACGTCGACGAGCTCGAAGACCACCTTCGCGGCCAGATCGACCGGCTCGAGGCATCCGGTCTCGACGGCGACGAGGCGTTCCTCGTCGCGGTGAAGCGGCTCGGCGGGCTCGACGACCTTTCGCGGGAGTTCGCGCGCGAGCATTCCGAGCGACTCTGGAAGCAGCTCATGTTCCAGGACGCGCCGCGCGCCCCACGCACCGGCGGCGGGCTGCTGCTCGCGATCGGACTCGCGGTGGCGGCGGCGCTGGCGGTGAAGGTCCCGGCCCTGTTCGGCATCCAGTTCGCGGAGAACGGCGACTTCTACGGCCGCTGGTACGCACTGCTCGTGCTGCCCTTCCTCGCGGCGTACTTCCTGACGCGGCGGAAGGCCGCGCTCCCGACCATCGCGGTCGTGGCGGTGCCGTTCGTCGTGGCCGCCGTCGTGATGGCGGTCTACCCGTTCGCCCCGGGCGGCGCGACGCTGATGCTCGCGGCGACGCACCTCGTCGTCGTGCTGTGGCTCGTCACCGGCATCGGCTACGTCAACGGGCGTGTCAGGTCGAGCCGCGCCCGCATGGACTTCATCCGGTTCACCGGCGAGTGGGTGGTGTACCTCGCCCTCATCGCGCTGGGCGGCGGCGTGCTCATCGCGCTCACGATGGGCGTCTTCGCCGCGATCGACCTCGACGCGGGCTGGTTCGTCGAAGAGGTCATGATCCCGTGCGGCCTCGCGGGAGCGATCATCATCGCCGCGTGGCTGGTCGAGGCGAAGCAGAGCGTCATCGAGAACATCGCCCCCGTGCTCACGAAGCTCTTCACGCCGCTGTTCACACTGCTCCTGCTCGCGTTCATCGTCGCGGGCTTCATCCAGGGCAACCTCATCGACGACAGCTCGACCGAGATGTTCGGACAGCGGGACCTGCTCATCCTCTTCGACATCGTGCTCGTCGTCGTGGTCGGCCTGCTGCTGTACGCCCTCTCGGCCCGGGATCCGCTGGCGCCGCCCTCCTGGTTCGACCGGATGCAGCTCGTCATGGTCGTCGCGGCGCTCGTCGTCGACATCATGGTGCTCGTCGCGATGATCGGGCGCATCGCCGAGTGGGGCGCGAGCCCCAACAAGCTCGCCTCGCTCGGGCTCAACGTCATCCTGCTGGCGAACCTCGCGGGCGCGGCCTGGCTGCAGCTGCGGTTCGCGATGCGACGTACGCCTTACGAGCGTCTCGAGCGCTGGCAGACCGGCTTCATGCCCGTCTACCTCGCGTGGGCGTCGATCGTCGTGGTGGTCTTCCCGCCCGTGTTCGCGTTCGCGTGACGGATGCCTCGGCCCGGCCCTCGATCGCCGGGCCGAGGCATCCTCTCCTCACCCCTTCGCGCATCTTTCCCCGCTGCGCGAAGTGCGGAAGTCAGTAGTCCTCGGGAGCGAGGTCTCCCTGGCCGGTCTCACCCTGGTCGGCCAGCTCGGGCGGGAGCCCCTGCGTCTCGGGCTGCGCCCCATCCGGAGGGAGATCGGACCGGGGCACGTCGTCCTCGTCGGACGCGAGGTGGGCCGGGTCGTCGCCGGTCGCGGTGGCGGCGTCGTCCACGAGGACGCCGGCATCGCGGGCGTTCGTGCGGTCCCAGTCGGCCTGGGCCGGATCACTCTCGGGGTCGGGCTCGATCGACGTGTCGCGATCGTGCAACGGCTGCATCCCGACCTGACCGTCGGGCGCGGGCGAGATGTCGGCGGGCAGGTTGTCGGACACCGTGGATCCTCTCCTCGATCGATCAGGCGACTCGGCCGCTCAGGGCGCCGTGTCGCTCGGTCTCTGCGGTCACCGTGCTGGTTGCCATGACGGCTCCTCTCATCGAGAACAGCCACGCTACGAACCGCCCCCGCCCGTCGCACGGGGGTTGACGCACGACAGGGCGCCCGGTACAGGGCACGTCCAGTCCCGTTAGTTCGCCACAGATGTACGTCGATCGCGCCGTGGAGCGTAGATGTGTGACGAACGAAGTCAGTGCCCTTCCCGGGCCTCAGTTCAGGCGGAGAACCCTGATGACGACGTGCCCCCAGGCGACGACACCGGCTACCTCGGCACGGACCTCCACTCCGCGGTCGCGCCGAGCCGGCCAGCGGTCGGGCGACCGCCGACGGTGCGCCGTGTCGGCGACGGCGCTTAGTCTCGTGTCATGCGCCGGTCGCGAGGGGCGGGATCGTGAGCGACATCGCCGCGCCCGCGCCTCGGCGATGGGTGCTCCACGTCGACCTCGACCAGTTCATCGCCGCCGTCGAGATCCTGCGCAACCCCGAGCTCGCGGGCAAGCCCGTCATCGTCGGCGGCCGCGGCGATCCCACCGAGCGCGCGGTCGTCTCCACGGCGTCGTACGAGGCGCGCGAGTTCGGTGTCGGGTCGGGGATGCCGCTGCGCATCGCCGCGCGCAAGATCCCCGATGCGGTGATCCTGCCGGTCGACGCTCCGCTCTACCTCGCGGCATCCGAGGAGGTCATGGCGACGCTCCGCGCACAGCCGGGAGCTGTGGTGCAGGTGCTCGGATGGGACGAGGCGTTCGTCGGCGTCGACACCGACGATCCGGAAGGGTACGCCGCAGGCTGCAGCAGGACGTGCTCGACCGCACCCGCCTGCACTGCAGCGTCGGCATCGGCGACAACCTGGTGCGGGCGAAGAACGCCACCGACTTCGGCAAGCCGCGCGGCACCTTCCATCTCACCGCCGACAACTGGCTCGAGGTCATGGGGCACCGCCCGACGATCGCCCTCTGGGGCGTCGGCTCGAAGATCTCGAGGCGGCTCGCGCTGCTGGGGATCGAGACGGTGTCCCAGCTCGCCGTCGCCGACCCGGACGCTCTCACCCGCGAATTCGGGCCGAAGATGGGGCTCTGGTACCGCCAGCTCGGCCGTGGCGACGGGTCGAACGTCGTTGACGACACCCCCTGGGTCGCCCGCGGCCACAGCAAGGAGACGACGTTCCAGGTCGACATCGTCGATCCGGTCGAGATCGAGGATGCCGCCCGCAGACTGCTCGGCGAAGTGCTCGACGAGGTCGCCGCCGACGACCGCCCCGTCGTGGGGCTCGGGCTGAAGGTGCGCTACGCGCCGTTTCTCACGAAGACGTTCACGAAGAAGATCCCGTCGACGTCCGATCGCGAGGTCGTGCTGGCCCGCACGATGGAGCTCGTCGCGAAGATCGAGCCTGGGAGACCCATCCGCCTCCTCGGCGTGCGTGCCGAGATGGCGATGCCCGACGACGCCCGCGACGGTCACACGCCGACCCGCAGCGGCTGGTGACGACGCAGCACGCGGGTTGACGGGCACTCGCAGAGCCTGTCAGCGCGGGATCCGGCGACGTAGCGTGGAGTCATGGCTGACATCCGCGCCGAGGTCAAGGAGTTCCTGAGCTCCCGTCGCGCCCGGCTCACCCCCGAGCAGGCGGGGTTGCCCGCGTACGGCGGCAACCGCCGGGTCGCAGGCCTCCGCCGCGAGGAGGTGGCGATGCTCGCCGGCGTCTCGGTCGACTACTACGTGCGCCTCGAGCGTGGCAATCTCGCCGGCGCGTCGGAGGGCGTGCTCGACGCCGTCGCCCGCACGCTGCAGCTCGATGAGGCGGAACGCGAGTACCTGTTCGACCTCGCGCGGGCGGCAGGCCCCGGCCGCAAGCCCGCCCGCCGTCCCTCGCCGACGGTGCGGCCGGCCGTGCAGCAGGTGCTGGACGCGTTCACCGAGGCTCCGGCCTGGGTGCGCAACGGCCGCCACGACATCCTCGCGGCGAACCTGCTCGCCCGCGCGCTCTACTCCCCCGTCTTCGATGATCCGCGCCGGCCCGTGAACACCACGCGGTTCGCGTACCTGAACCCTGCCGCCCGCGACTTCTGGCGCGACTACGACCAGATCACCCACGACTCCGCCGCGATGCTGCGCATGGAGGCGGGCCGCAACCCGCACGACCCCGACCTCATCCGGCTCGTCGGCGAGCTCTCCACGCAGAGCGAGCTGTTCCGCGAGCGCTGGGCCTCGCGCGACGTGAAGTTCCACCGCAGCGGCCTCAAGCGCCTGCATCACCCAGTGGTCGGCGACCTCGAGCTGAACTACGAGTCGATGGACCTGCCGAGCGAGCCCGGCCTCGTGCTCAACGTCTACACGGCGCCGGCGGGTTCTCCGTCGGCCGACGCCCTCAAGCTCCTGGCGTCTTGGGCAGCCACGCAGGCCGCCGAGTTCGCGGCGATCGACGCCACGGCCACGGCCGCCGCCGCTCGCTGAGCGCCGGCGCTGTCCTCGAGCCAGGGGATTCTCGCCGAGACCGGGTGCCGACTCCCCTGTCTCGGCCGGAACGCCTCGGCTCGACGGGCCGCGAGCTCACAGCAGCGCTGCTCGCCTGTCACGATGTGCCGGGCGGGCCGGCGCTTCGTGACAGGCGAGCAGCAGTTCGGGCGACGATCAGGCCGGCATGGCGACGAGCGTCGTGCTCGCAGCATCCGCTCCGGTGATCGGCCTGACGTACGCGGCCCCGTAGCGGTCGTACTTGGTGTGCAGCGCCGCGTCGAGGTCGGTCTTCACCGAGGGATCGGCCAGCTCGAACGTCACGTCCTTCGAGACACCGCCCGCTGTGACACGACCGGTGCCCGACCGCACGGCGCGGCGGAACCAGCCGTTCTCAGGGCCGTGCGCGGACCGGATGTAGAGGGCGTCGCCGACGGCCGCGTGCCAGATCGTGACGGCGGGGCGCAGTGTCCCGTCGGGCCGCCGCGACGAGATGCGCAGCTCGGTGGCCGCGCCGATGCGGCGCAGCTCCGCCCCGTCCCACGCCGTCATGACGCGCCTCCCGCAGGGTACTCGGCCTCGGTGAGCTTGTCGCCCCACTCCGTCTCGGGCTCGCCGGCGTCGGGGGCGGGCGCCTCCCACAGCGCGAGGTGGCACATGAACTGATCGGCAGCGGCGCCGTGCCAGTGCCACTCCCCCGCGGGCGTGTAGACAGTGTCGCCGGGGCGCAGCTCGATGAGCTCCTCACCGCGCGTCTGCACCCAGCCGACGCCCTCCGTCACATGGAGCGTCTGCCCGACCGCGTGCCGGTGCCACGCGGTGTGCGCGCCGGGGGTGAACCGCACCAGGTTCAGGCGCGTGCGCGAGGGTTCCTCACCGCGGTAGTAGGCGTTGAAGTAGACGTCGCCGCTGAACCACTCGGCGGGTCCCTTGACCGTCGCCGCCTGCGGCTGCCTGCTCGTGCTCATCGTGTGCCCCCTCCTCAGAGCCCGACCATCGCCATGCCGGCGTCGTCGTAGCGGTTGCCCGCAACGACCGCGGCGAGCGCGTCGAGCGTCGCGATGTCGTCGGCCGACAGCGCCACGGTGGTCGAGCCCGCGTTCTCGTCGACGCGCTCGCGGCGGCGGGTTCCGGGGATCGGGACGATGGACGGATGCCTCGACAGCAGCCACGCGAGGGCCACCTGGCCGGGCGTCGCCCCGCGTGCGGCCGCGACGTCGCGCACGCCGTCGACGACAGCCTGGTTCGCACGGAGGTTGTCGGGCTGGAAGCGCGGGACGCGGCCACGGATCTCGCCCGAGCCGAAGGTGGCGTCCGCCGAGACGGTGCCCGTCAGGAACCCCTTGCCCAGCGGGCTGAACGGCACGAACCCGATGCCGAGCTCCACGCACGTCGGCAGCACCTCGGCCTCGGGGTCGCGGGTCCACAGCGAGTACTCGCTCTGAACGGCCGTCACGGGGAACACCGCGTGCGCGCGACGGATGGTGGCCGCACCGGCCTCGGAGAGACCGAAGTGCTTCACCTTGCCCGCCGCGACGAGCTCGCCGACGGCGCCGGCCACGTCTTCGATGGGCACGGCGGGATCGACCCGGTGCTGGTAGAACAGGTCGATCGCGTCGACGCCGAGCCGCTGGAGCGAGGCGTCGGCCACCCGCCGGATCTGCTCGGGGCGCGAGTCCGTCCCGACCATGTTGCCGTCGACGATGTCCCAGCCGAACTTCGTCGCGACGACCACGCGGTCGCGGATGGGGGCGATCGCCTCACCGACGAGCACTTCGTTGTCGTACGGTCCGTACACCTCGGCGGTGTCGATGAACGTCACGCCCTGGTCCACGGCGTAGCGGAGCACGCCGATCATGTCGTCGCGGTCACCGGGGTTCGGGCCGTAACTCATCGACATCCCCATGGCGCCGATGCCGATCGCCGAGACCTCGAGACCCTGTCCGAGCTGCCTGGTGTGCATGGTTCCCTCCTCGTGCCGTAGAGCGTTCGCCCGCGGCATCCTCCATCCCACTCCTGCCAGCCTGCGCGCGGGAGACCCCGCTGTGACAGGTACCGCGAGAACCCCTCGGACGGCGTCAGCGGATGTCGGCGAGAGCGCGGTGGACGGATGCCACCGCGCTCGACCCCTCTCCCACCGCGGCGGCGACGCGCTTCATCGACCCGCGGCGCACGTCGCCGGCGGCGAAGATGCGGGGCACGGACGTCTCGAACGGCAGCGGTTCGCGGCCGAGCCCCGACCACCGTTCGAGCGACTGCACCGACACATCGGTGCCGGTGCGAAGGAATCCGTCGGCGTCGCGATCGAGCTCGGCGAGCCACGACGTGGCCGGTTCGGCGCCGATGAAGCAGAAGAGTCCGCGCGCGGCGACGTCGCCGATGGAGTCGATGCTCACGCTCTCGAGGGCCGCCGCTCCGCCGAGCGCGGTGACGCGGGAACCGGTGTGCACGTCGATCCGCGGGTCTTCGAGCAGCCGGTCCACGAGGTACGACGACATGCGGCTGCCGAGGTCGGAGCCGCGCACCACGAGGTGCACCGGGCACCCGTTCGCGGCGAGATACAGCGACGCCTGTCCGGCGGAGTTCGCCCCTCCGACGACCACCACCGGCGACTCGAACACCTGCCGGAGCTCGAGCGGCGTGGCCGCGTAGTAGATGCCGGCGCCCTCGAACTCGTTCCACCGGTCGAGGTCGAGCGTGCGGTAGGCGGCTCCGGAGGTCACGATCGCCGTACGGGCACGGATGACGCGGCCGTCGGTGAGGGTGACGTCGAGGTCCCTCCCCGCCGGGCGGAGGTCGGCGGCCTCGCACGGCGCGTAGACCCGCACGCCGAACTTGAGCGCCTGGAGCGACGCTTGACCGATCAGATCGCCGCCGCTCACGCCGAACGGGAAGCCCAGGAAGTTCTCGATGCGCGACGTCGCCGCCGCCTGCCCACCCGGGGCCACAGCATCCAGCAGCACCGTGCTCAGTCCCTCGGAGGCCCCGTAGATGGCGGCGGCGAGGCCCGCGGGTCCGCCGCCGACGACGACCAGGTCGACCACCTCGTCGGCCCGACCCTGGTAGCTCAGGCCCAGCCGCTCGGCGACCATGCCGGGCGTCGCGTTCTTCATGGCCTCGCCCTGGATGAAGGCGACCGGCAGGTCGTCGAGGCCGATGCCGTGCTCGCCGAGCGTCCAGAGGTCTCCCGGCGCGAGCTCTATCGCGGTGTGCACGAGGTCCACCCGCTCGGCGAAGCGTCGCAGCGCCAGGAAGTCGCGCGATGAGCGGGGGCCGACGAGCTTGAGGGTGAGCGCGGCGGGTCCGGTGCGGAGGATCTCGCGGCGCGCCCACAGCGCGTGCAGGATGATGTCGCACAGCTCGTCGTCTTCCGCCATCAGCACGCGAAGGCGCGCACGGCTGACCCGCAGCACCCGTCCCGCCTTCGTCGCCCGCGCCGACAGGAACGCGCCCTGTCCGTTGAGCAGGCCGAGCTCGCCCACGAAGCTGCGCGGGCCCATGGTGCCGACATGCGTCTCGCCCACCCAGCCGAAGGCGACGCGGACGATCTCGAGCTCCCCCGTGTCGACGAGGATCAGGTCGTAGTCGAGGTCGCCGGCCTCGAACAGGTACTCGCCCGCCTCCACGTCGTGCGGTTCGCCGAACGACAGCAGGCGCTCCCACTGCGCGTCGGTGAGCGCGGGCTTCATCATGCGCTCGAACTCGCGCGGTGTCATCTTCGCGTTGCCCATCGCAGTCCCTTCCTCAGCGGTGGATCAGCTCGCGCCAGTCGGCCGGGACCCGGCCTTCCGGCCCCGGCGACGGCTGCGTGTCGGGGCGCGACTCGGGCGGAGAGAGCTCTGGCCCGTCGACGTAGTCCTCGGCGACGTAGTCCCAGAACCATTCCTCGCCCGGCTCGAAGCTGCGGACGTACCGGTGACCCGTCGCGCGGAAGTGCGCCGTCGCGTGCTGTGCGGGCGAGGTGTCGCAGCACCGCACGTCGCCGCACACCGCGCAGCGCCGCAGGTGCACCCACCATCCGCCGACGTCGTCGCAGTCGGCGCAGCCCTCACCCGAGGGCGGCACGGTGGGGTCGATCTCGCTCAGGCTCATTCGCCTGCCTCTCGTCGCACGCGTTCCGTCGGTGCGATGCTAACGCGCCGTGGCGGGAGCCGGGCCGTTAGAGTGAGCCGCGATGATCGAGGTCGCGGATGGTGTGCTCGTCGCGACAAGCCGCGTGATGTCGACGACGTCGACGGTGCTGTGCCGCGACGGCGAGGCGCTGCTCATCGATCCGGCGTGGATGCCCGACGAGCTCGACGCCCTCGCCGATGAGCTCGATGCGCGAGGACTCCGCGTCATCGGCGGCTTCGCGACGCACGCCCACCACGACCACCTGCTGTGGCACCCGCGCTTCGGCTCCGCGCCGCGGTGGGCGTCGGCGGCGACCGCCGCGCTCGCCCGCGACGAGAGGGATGCCCTGGTCGCCGCACTCGGCGCCGAGTTTCCGGCGCCGCTGGCCGACCTGATGGGGGTGGTGGCGGAAGTGGATGCTGCGCTCCCACAGGCGTCGATTCCTTGGGGTTTCGCCCCCGAACTGGTGGTGCACGACGGGCACGCGCCGGGTCACACCGCGGTGTGGCTGCCCGAGCAGCGGGTGCTGATCGCCGGCGACATGCTCAGCGACCTCGAGCTGCCTCTCCCCTTCGACCCCGACGACCTGCCGGCGTACCTCGCCGCGCTCGACCTCGTCGCACCGTTCGCCGCCCAGGCCGACGTCGTGATCCCGGGCCACGGCACGCCGGGCCGCGACGCGGTCCGACGTCTCGACGCCGACCGCCGCTATCTCGACGACGTCATCGCCGGGCGCGTGCCCGGCGACCGGCGCCTTGCGAACCCCGGGATGCCGGAGGAGTACGAGCACCTCAGAGCGATGGTCGCCGACGCCGGTATCTGACGGCTCAGGCCTCCTCGACGAGCACGGGCGCGCGGCGCCGGCCGCCGATGAGGGGTGCAACCATCGCCGCGATGACGACGAACACGAGCGGGATCAGGAGCGCCGCGCGCAGCCCGTGCTCCTCTCCGACGAACCCCAGCGCAGGCGGTCCGACGAGGAACGCGACATAGCCGGCCGTCGCCACGAGCGACACCCGTGCCGCCGAGTCAGGACCCGAGTCGCCGGCGGCGCTGATCGCGACAGGGAACCCGAGGGACGCACCCAGCCCCCAGAGCAGCACGGCGGCCGCGGCCACGATCTGGCTGTCGACGAAGATCACGAGTGCCAAGCCGACGGCGGCGAAGACGCCGCTGGCGCAGAGCACGGCGGGGCGGCCGAAGCGCTCGATGAACCAGCCGCCGGCGAAGCGGCCGATCGTCATCGCAGCAGCGAACACGGCGTAGATCGTCGAGCCGAGGGCGGGATCGAACCCGTGGCCGTCGACCATGACCAGCGGGAGCCAGTCGTTGGCGGTGCCCTCGGCGAGCGCCATCGCCAGGATGATCACGCCGATCAGGAGCAGGCGGGAGTCCTTCCAGAGCGCGCGACGGTCCTCGCGCACCGTCGTCGTCTCGCCCCCGTAGGCGCGACCGGTGTGCGGCGGCAGCGCGGGGACCGAGAGAAGAACCGCGACGAGGGCCACCACTCCGACGATCACGAGGTGCCAGACCACCGGGAACGCCCCCGCAGTGGCCACGATGCCGACCACAGCGCCGACGACGGTGCCGAGGCTGAAGCATCCGTGCAATGTCGGAAGGAACGACCGATCCGTCACCCGCTCGACGTCCGCGCCTTCAACGTTCATCGCCACCTCGCCGCCGCCCATGCCGGCGCCGAAGAGGAAGAGGCCCGCGGCGACCGCGAACGGCGACCCCGTTGCTGCGCCGATGCCGATGAGCGGCATGCTCAGCACGATTCCGGCCGCGCCGGCCGCGATGACGGGGCGCGCGCCCAGCCGCGCGACGAGCGCGCCGGACGAGAGGATGCCGATCATCGAGCCGAGCGAGAGACCGAACAGCACGAGTCCCATCTCGGCGGTCGACGCCCCGAGCAGATCGCGGATGTCGGGCGTGCGCGTCACCCAGGAGGCGATCCCGACGCCGGGGACGAAGAAGAGCGTGGCCAGGGCGAGGCGGCGCGCGCGAAGAGACGTGGGCATCGGCATCCTTAGAATATGTACGAACGTACACAAGTGATCTGTACTATCGTACACAACTGATCCCGACAGGAGGTGGCGCGTGGTCGCACGAGGCGCCAATGACCCTGACCGGCGGGAGCGGATCATCGCCGCGGCACTCGAGGTGATCGGCGAGCGCGGCGTGCACCAGACCAGCCACCGGGTCATCGCCGCACGCGCCGGGGTGCCGCTCGGCTCTCTCACCTACTACTTCGACGGGCTGTCCGACATCCTCGAGCAGGCGTTCGCCTCACTGGCAGCCCGCATGGCGGAGCAGTACCGCGCCAGCCTCGAGGGGGCACGGTCCCGCGAAGAGGCCTGCGCCGCCGTGGTCGACCTGATCTGCGGCTCGTATGCGACGACCGACGAGGTGCGCGCGCTCTTCGAGATGTACTCGTTCGGCAACTACGACGCGAAGGTGCACGACCTCTGCCGCGACTGGCTGCTCGTGAGCCGTGCGAGCCTCGGCCTGCACTTCACCGAGCCCACCGCCCGCGCCCTCGACGCGCTCGTCGAGGCCTTCCCGATGCACCAGGCGTGGGAGGGCGAGCCGCTGGACCGCGACTACGTCGCGGCGGTCGTCCAGGCGCTCGTGGACCGGTTCGAGCCGGCACGCGACATCGCCTGACCCGTCGACGTCAGTCCAGCTCGACCGCGGTGTCTCGCGGGTAGGCGCCGCCTGCCAGCTTCACGAGGTGGGCGTGGGCGTACTCGCACACGAGCGCGTGGCGGTAGACCATGCGCGGAACGTCGACGTTCGAGTCCATCCACAGGCTCATGCCGGCGAGCTTCCAGTGGCGGAACGTGTCGTCGCCCGTGACGAGGGCGAGGATCTCGAGGAACGAGTCGTCGAACCGGATCGAGTGCACCGCACGCCGGTACTCCTCGACCGTGAGCGCCATCGAGAACGGGATGTTCATGAAGCACAGCGCGGTCTGGATGTCGAGCCGCAGGTAGCGCCGCCGACCCCGCTCGGCATCGAGCGGCGGGATGTCGAGCTGCGCGAAGTCGAGCGCTTCCGGCCGCGTGAGCGGAACGCCGTCGAGGGCGATCAGGACGTCGTAGACGTTGACGTCGTGCTCGACGACGGCCGAGTCGCCGAGGCCTGCAAGGGTCTCCGGCCGGAGCGTGACCGGCGCCATGTCGACCGCCGTGTTGCGGATGATGAAGTTCACGAGGTTCGTCTCGACCACGAAGTGCCGGATCAGCAGCTCGACCGCGCCGGGCGCGACGAAGCGTCGCAGAAACCACACGCACAGTGCGTCCATCGTGCTCAGCGGCATCCATCGGAACGGGAGCACCCGCTTCACGATCGAGATGATCGCGACCAGCACGCGCGAGACGATCCGGGCGATCGGGTAGAGCCAGCGCCGCGACAGGCGCCGCTGGTCGTTGATGATGCGCCGGACCAGCGCCCGGTCGAGCGGGACCGACGGGTCGGCGTACACCGCCTCCCACATGCTCGGGTCGGAGCGCACGAACTCCGGCATGCTCGGCCGCGGCGCCGCCACGTCAGCGGTCCAGTTCCTCGAGCTGCAGCGCGTACAGGCGCGCCACCACCTGCGCGCAGCGGACGATGTCGTCGGCATCGCGGTCGTCGATGATGCCGGAGGTCAGGATCGCCTCCATGTCCCCGGTGTGCTCGGCGTCGGCATCCTGGTGGTAGCGCATGAAGTGCACCTGGTTGTCGGCGAGACCGAGCACCTCCTGGAACCGCGCCGCCCACCCCGCCGCGCGCTTCGCGCCCAGGCCCTCGATGATGAACATCGCGCCCAGCAGACCGACGGGGTTCGGCTGAGCCGCGTAGTGGAACATGTAGCCCGACAGCGCCTCCGACCCGACGTTCTTGCGTCCGCGGCGCAGCTCGTCGAGCGATCCGCCGATCGCGACGTAGTCGCGCTCGAGCATCAGGTAGTCGCGGTGCTCCTCCTCCGCGTGGCGGATCGCGGCCGCACGCAGCTCGAAGTGCTCGATGTCGAAGCTCGACGCCGCACGCGAGATCCACGGCGACCCGTCGACCACCTGCTGGCGGAGGTTGAAGAGCAGGCGCCGGTAGTCGTCGAGCGTCACCGTTCCGTCGGCGAGGCGCTGCAGGATGGGCACCCGGTCCAGCCGGTCCTCGAGCTCCACCCAGACCTCCGCCAGGCGTTCGAACAGCGTTCCGGCGCCGTCCTCGGGGGCGATGTCGGCGGAGACGGTCGTGGTGCTGCTCATGTCGATGCTCCTTGCTGGTCGCGGGGTGCGACCACGGTGAGGTGGGCGAAGGCGAACGAGAACCGCCCGGATTCGGGCACGGCGAGCAGGACGGTCTCGCCCGGCGCGAAGCGCCCGGTGTGCCAGGCCTCCTCGAGCGCGATGAAGATGCTCGCGGAGCCCGTGTTGCCGCGGGTCTCGAGATTCGAGAACCAGCGGTCGGTGTCGAGCGTCGGGATGCGACGCCGCAGCGCCTCGAACGCGACATCGCGGAACATGTTCGTGGAGTAGTGGCAGACGACGTGGTCGAGGTGGCGCACGTCGACGAGCCCGATGTCGACGAGCTCCTCGAACTGGCGGATGCCGGCATCCGCGAGGTCGTCGAGCATGCTCACGTCCTGCCGCAGCAGGAACATGCCGGCCGCGTCCCCCTCGGCGATGCCGACGTCCTGCCAGGTTCCACCGACCTCCGGCTCGGCGCCGACCATGCCGGCGCGCATGCACACGTCGTGCTCGTGGGCGAGCGAGACGTGCCGCACCCAGTCGACCCGCAGCGACGGCTTGCTCGGGTGGGGCTGGAACTCGACCACGACTGCGCCCGCTCCGTCGGACAGCATCCACCGGAGGAAGTGGGCGTCCATGCCGGCGCGGATGCCGTCGTAGCGGCGCTGCCTGAGGCTCCGGCTCGCAAGCTCCGAGCCGACCACGGCCGCACTCGGGTGATCGCCGAGGCGCACCTTGCTGACGACGGCGTCGAGCGCCGCGAGGCTGGACGCGCACACCCCGGACGCCGACAGCAGCTGCATCGGCCCGCCGCCGAGTCGCCCGTGCACCATCGACGCGAAACCGGGCACGAGCACGTCTCCCATCGTCGTCGCGCACGCCAGCATGCGGATGTCGTGGGCGTCGATGCCGCGATCGTCGAACGCCGCGCGGAGGGCCTTGACCGCGAGCTCCTCGTTGAGCTCGGTCGGCTCGCCGTGCTCGTCGAGCGCGTAGTGACGCTGCCGGATGCCGTTCGAGTCGAGGATTCGCCGGCGGATCCGCTCCGTGACCGCGTCGTCCCCGCCGAGGCGCGCCGCGATGCCGTCATTGTCGACCGGTTCCCCCGGCAGGTACCGGCCGAACCCGGTCAGATAGGCATTCGCCGTCGCGCCCATGGTGAGAAGACTAAGGGGAAGATATGGATGCTGTGCGCCGCAGCATCCATCATCCCTTCGGTGTCATCCGATCCGGGGTCGCCATCGCCTGCGCGCGGACCAGGTCCGCTTTGCGTCGGGAAGAACTAGGGTGTGTGCGCAGAAGGGTCGTGCTGCGGCGGACGAGGATCGACGGAGATGGCGCCATGGAAGACACGAACGATGCGGTCGTGACACTCAGCGAAGAGCAATGCTGGAACCTGCTCGCGCGCGGCGAGCTGGGCCATCTCGCCCTGGACGCGGACGGCGAGCCCGACATCTTCCCCGTGAACTACGTGATCGACGGACCCAGAGTGCTGTTCCGCACCGCTCCGGGCTCGAAGCTCGCGGAGCTGTCGGAGCACCCTCGCGTCGCGTTCGAGGTCGACGAGTACGACGACACGTACGCCTCGAGCGTGATCGTCAAAGGCGTGGCGGAGCGCCTCGAGCTGCAGCGGGAGATCGACGAGGCCGACGTGCTCGCGCTCAGACCCTGGATCCCCACGCTCAAGTACCGGTGGGTGCGCATCGTGCCGACGCAGATCTCCGGCCGGTGGTTCGCGCGGACGCCGGAACCCGAGCGCTACCGGGCGTCGGAGAAGGAAGGCGCGTAGGCGCTCTGCGAGGCTCGGGCGTCCTGCGTCCGTCGGCTAG
This sequence comes from Microbacterium sp. C23T, assembly GCF_053345975.1. NCBI lineage: Bacteria > Bacillati > Actinomycetota > Actinomycetes > Micrococcales > Microbacteriaceae > Microbacterium > Microbacterium sp. C23T. The sequence goes on from NZ_JBKFBD010000036.1 coordinate 49,293, forward strand.
CTGTGATGTCCAGGGACGTTGTTTTGTGAATCGCGGTTGAGCTGCTGATAGGTGAAGGCCTCCGGTTGTGAAGTGGAGCTGTCTAGAAACCGCTTCACGAACCAGGAGGCCTTCGTGTCCCAC
>NZ_JBKFBD010000037.1:0-48043 GCF_053345975.1 Microbacterium sp. C23T
CGCCGGCGCGCCGGGAGCCGCAGCCGCGGGCTTCGCCGCAGCGGGCGCCGCGCCAGCGGACTTGGCCGCGCCGTCGGCTTCGAGTGCCGCGCGCAGCTTGCGCGCGACGGGGGGTTCGATGGTGGACGAGGGGCTCTTGACGTATTCGCCGAGCGCCTTCAGCTTCTCGAGGGCGACCTTGCTGTCGACGCCGAGCTCGGAAGCGATCTCATGCACGCGTGGTTTGCCAGCCACAATTCTCCTGTCTGGGGCCTACCCAGACAGGGCAGACCGTTATTGGCGGACGGGTCTCATTTCGAGCCGTTCACTTTGTTTCCATAGCCGTTCAGCCTTTTCGCTGGATGTGCTCTTCGATGGTCTGCGTGTCAAGCGGGCCTGACACACGCAATGCCCGCACGAAGGCGCGGCGCCGAATGGCGGCATCCACGCACTCCGGCGTCTCGTGCACCCACGCGCCTCTTCCGGGCATCGAAGCACGCTCGTCGACGACGAGGTGGGATTCGATGGAGACCACCCTGAGGAGGGTGGTCCGGAGAGCACGCGTGCGGCATCCGACGCACGTTCGTACAGCATCCATGGTACACCCCGGGGCTGGGAGCCAGCGCCGCGGGTCAGCCCTCCTCGAGGATCGAGTCCGGCTGGATGTCGATCTTCGCGCCCGTGAGCTTCGCGGCCAGACGGGCGTTCTGGCCCTCCTTGCCGATCGCGAGCGACAGCTGGTAGTCAGGCACGAGGGCGCGCACAGCCTTGTTCGAGGCATCCAGGATGAAGCTCGACGTCACCTTCGCGGGCGACAGCGCATTCGCGACGAACTTCGCGAGTTCGGGATCGTAGTCGACGATGTCGATCTTCTCGCCGCCGAGCTCCTCGGTGACGGCGCGCACGCGGCGGCCGAGCTCGCCGATGCAGGCGCCCTTGGCGTTGATCGACGGGTCGTTCGCCTTGACCGCGATCTTGGTGCGGTGGCCGGCCTCGCGCGCGAGGGAGACGATCTCGACGAGCCCCGCGGGGATCTCGGGAACCTCGAGCGCGAACAGCTTGCGGACGAGACCCGGGTGCGTGCGCGAGACGGTGATCTGCGGGCCCTTCGTGCCCTTGGCGACCGACGTCACGTACACGCGCAGGCGCGCGCCGTGCGCGTAGTCCTCGCCGGGCACCTGCTCTTCGGGAGGCAGGATCGCCTCGACGGTGCCGAGGTCGACGTGCACCATGCGCGGGTTCGGGCCCTGCTGCACGATGCCCGCGACGATGTCGCCCTCCTTGCCGCGGAACTCACCCAGCACGGCGTCGTCGGCGATGTCGCGGAGACGCTGGCTGATGACCTGCTTCGCGGCGAACGCGGCGATGCGGCCGAAGTCCTCGGGAGTCGACTCCTCCTCGCCGACGACCGCGCCCTCCTCGTCGAGCAGCGGGATGAACACGGCCACGTGACCGGTCTTGCGGTCGAGTTCTGCGCGCGCGCCCTCCGGCAGCTCGCCCGTGGGCGAGGTGTGCTTCGCGTACGCGGTCAGGATCGCCTGTTCGATGATGCGCACGAGCTCGTCGAAGGGGATCTCCTTCTCGCGCTCGACAGTCCGCAGCAGTCCGAGATCGATGTCCACAGTGGCCTCCGTATTCAGCTCTCACCAGCACGTCGACGCGCGCCGGAACCCTCCAACATTACCGGATGCCGCGTCCCACGGTTCTGCGAGTCGGCTCCACACCCTGCGCAGCGTCCGGCACCCTCGTCCCCTCACCTGGCGCAGTCGTCGACGTGGGTGCCGGAGTGGCGGAACCGGGCGTCCGTCCACTCGATGAGCACGGGCACGAAGTGCGATCCGGGCAGCAGCGTGCGCAGATGGTCGTAGCCGCGGTACTCGAGGCTGCGCACCTGGTTCCCCTCCGCACACAGCCGGTCGACGAACTCGCGCTGCAGGTGGGGCGGGATGACCTCGTCCTGGTCCCCCCACGCGACGAGGATCGGCTGCGTCCAGGGACCTGTCGGCGTGTTGTCCTCGAGGCGGCGGCCGAGCGCGCCCGCGGTGAGGTCGCCGACGTAGAGCGGGCGGTCCTCCGAGACGCCGAGCGCTGTCGCGACGGACACGATCACGCCGGGCTCGGACGGGCACCGCTGCGTCATCTCGCGGACGATCACCTCGGAGCCCGGTGCGATGTAGCGGGTGAGGTCGACGTCGTCGTAAGTGTCGGCGTAGGGCACGAGCACCCACGAGATGAGGATCGACAGCAGGGCGTTCGCGTCGCCGCTGGTGAGTTCCTCGGCGAGCGCGACCGGCTCTGCAGCCGGTGCGAGCAGGGCTGTGCCCCGCACATCCAGATCCGGCGCGTAGTCGTCGGCGATCTGCGAGGTCCAGAGGGCGGCGTGCCCGCCCTGGGAGTGCCCCCAGACCACGGTGCGGCTCGACAGCGTGACACCGTCGAGTTCACGCGCGGCGATGACGGCGTCGAGCGACGAGCGCGCCTCGCCGCGGCCGATGAGGTACGGGAACACGCCGGGCGCTCCCTGTCCCGAGTAGTCGGACGCCACGACCACCCAGCCGTTCGCGATCGCCTGGTCCAGTCCGGGGATCGCCCACTTCGTCGCCGACGCATCGCGCAGGCTTGGCGCGCACCCGCGGGCGACGCCGGTGGTGCCGTGGTTCCACACGACGACCGGTCGTGGGCCGGGAGGCGGGTCCTGCGGCACGATGACCAGTGCGCTGGCCACCGCCGGCTGGCCGTTGGCGTCGCGGGTCGTGTAGAGGATGCGGCGGACGTCGGCGCCGGCAGGCTTCTGCCCCGAGAAGTCGTCGCTGCGGATCAGGCGCCCGTGGTCGTACGGCACGATGGCGGGCGGGTCGTAGAACGCGTCGACCACCTGGGCGCCGTCCTCGAACCACGAGTTCGCCCACCACCCGCCGACCGCGAGCACCACCAGCAGCGCCGAGAGCGCGTAGCGCCCCACGGCCAGCCACGCCGCGCCCGCACGGCGGCGACGCGTCGTGGATTCCGGAACGGATGCTGCGGGCAGCCCTGTCGCCGGAACGGAACGGCGTCCCTCCACGAAGGCGCGCACCGCACGGACCAGCAGGGTCGCGCCGAACACGATCGTGCGGACACCGAAGATCACCGCGACGAGGAGGATCGTGACATCGGGCCATGCGTACGACAGCACGCCGAATGCGATCTGGGTACCGCCCCAAACCCCGGCGAGCACGCGCTGGCTCACGCTGCCGCGGGACACCGCGTCGTAGAGGGACGCGAGGCCACCCAGCACGAGGAGCACCGCGATGATCTCGGGCAGCAGCTCGAGCGTGCGGCCGAGACCGAAGAGCACCGCCAGGCCGAGCGCGATCCACAGGCCGCCGAACACCAGTCGGGACCAGAGCGGCGTCTCGGGCGCGGCGAAGATGCGCGCAAGTCCTGAGAAGACGGCGCTGAGTCCCACGTACACGGTCAGCAGCACGAGGGACGTGAGCGGTCGCGTCACGATGAGCAGCCCGACCAGGAGCGAGAGCGCGCCCACGACGACGAGCACGACGGGAGGAGCTCCACGCACCAGGCGAGGTACGACGCTCCAGCCGGTCGCCGGCGGTCGACGGCCCTCGCGGATCATCCGCCCCATCTTAGATTGCGTGCGTATGAGGTCGCGGTGTCCCTTGGCGGGTTCCACCGCTTGTGGGCGTCGTCAAGCCCCTGCTCGCCCTGACACCGGGAGTTAGCGTGAGGTGGGTGGGGACCGGCGACGAGGTGAAGGCGGGCGCGAAGCAGCTCGCCCGCGAGGCGGAATCGAACTCGGTCTTCGAGGTGCTCGCTCGCGCGGGCTACGTCGCCAATGCGATCATCCACGCGCTGATCGGCGTCATCGTGCTTGTCATCGCCTCGGGCGGCAAAGGCGAGGGCGACCAGGCAGGCGCCATGAAGGCCGTGGCGGGTGCCCCCGCGGGGTTCGTCGTGCTGTGGCTCATCGCGGCCGGGCTGTGCGCGCTCGGAATATGGCACACCGCAGAGGGACTCCTGGCGCGAGATCGGTCGGGCGACACGAAGGGCGCCGCCCGGAAGTGGGGGCGCCGGCTTGCCGAATGGGGGCAGGCCGTGGTCTTCCTCGTGCTCGGTCTGATCTCGGCGGCAGTGGCTGTCGGCGCGCGACCGAACGCGGACAAGACCGCCGAGGATGCCAGCCGCGAGCTGCTTCGCATTCCCGGAGGCTCGATCGTCCTGGCGATCATCGGCCTCGCTGTCGGGATCGCCGGCGTCGTCTTCGTGGTCATGGGCGCGGGGCGCAGCTTCCGCACGCGCATGCGGATTCCGGACGGCACGCCGGCACGATGGGTCACGCTGTTGGGGGTCGTGGGATTCGTCGCGAAGGGCGTCGCCCTCACGACCCTCGGCGTGCTCGTCTTCGTCGCAGCCTTCGTCACCGACGCCGAGGCCGCGGGCAGTCTCGACGGCGCCATCGATGCGCTCCTGACACTGCCGCTCGGTCCGGCGCTCGCTTGGACGATCGGCATCGGCTTCTTCGCCTACGCCGCCTTCACCATCGCCCGCGCCCGCTTCGCGCGGATGTGACCGGACGATGCGACCGCGGTAGGCCCCAGCATCCTTGGTGTCAATGGTCTGGCGTCCACCGACGACCCGGTCGAGCCTGGGGGCATGACGCACACAGAGGAAGATCTCGTCACCGGCCCCGATGCGATCGCGCGGGTCAAGGAACTCGTCGAGGACATCGACTTCACCATGCTGACCACTCGCGACTCCGCGGGGAACCTCGTCAGCCGGCCGATGAGCACACGCCAGATGGATGGCAAGGGCGACATCTGGTTCTTCACGCTCGCCGACACGGCGAAGGTGTCGGAGAGTCAGGCGGATCCGCAGCATGATGTGGGCCTGTCGTACCTCGATTCCAAAGGACACCGCTACGTCTCTGTCGCCGGCCGGGCCCAGGTCGTTCGCGATGCGGCGAAGATGAAGGAGCTGTACTCCCCCAGCCTCGACATCTGGTTCGAGAACGGACTCGAGACGCCCGGCATCGTTCTGCTGCGCGTGACGCCCGTCGAGTGCGAGTTCTGGGAGCCCCGGCACGGCAAACTCGTCACCGCGGCGGGCATGCTGAAGGCGCTCGTGACGAGGGACACGCCCGACGACACCATGTCGCACGGCAGGGTCAGCTGCTGACGCCCGCCAGTCGTCGGCCGTCACGCCGCTGACCGGCGCGGACACTCTGCCGGTCCCCTCCGCTCCGCCATACTGGCCGTGCACGACTCAGGCGGCAGTGGCGATCCACAGGGGGCACGGGCATGACCGACGGCACGACGAACATCGCGATCACCGACGCCATCCGCGTTCCTCGCGGCGGCGGTCTGCGCGTCGCAGACCCCGGGCTCATCGGTCTGCTGGGCTTCGTGATCGCCACCGTCACGGCGCAGCTCGCGCATCTCGGCCTTCAGGACGACGCGCCCGTGTTCTGGGTGGGCGCCGTGTTCGGCGGCGTCGTGCAGGTGACAGCGGGCATGCTGTCGTACTTCGCGGGCGACAACTTCCACTTCATCGTGTACAACGCCTTCGGCTGGTACTGGATCGTGGTCCCGGGATTCCTCCTCGGTGAGGAGCTCGGCTTCTTCGAGGTGACCGCCCAGGCGCGTGGGCTCTTCTCGCTCGTGTTCGCGATCCTGGCGCTGCTCTTCACGCCCGCGGGCGCGGTGCACAACTCCGTGCTGCCGATCACGCTGCTGAGCGTCTCGCTCGGGCTGGGACTCCAGTCGGTCGCGGCGTTCACCGCGACGGAGGGTCTCGCGATCACCGGCTCGATCCTCCTGATGGTGGCCTCTGCGCTCGCGGCCTACATGCTCGTCGAGAAGTTCTACTGGCGGACCATGGGGCGCCGCGTCGTCCCGCTGGGACCGCCCTGGATCCTGGGCGATCCCAACCCGGAGTCGTGACGCCACGACGAGGGCGCCGCCCCACCTGACGAAGGCGGGGCGGCGTCTCGTTCCGGCGTCCGAGCTCAGGCGCGGTAGACCTGCACCACCGACGGGCGGGGCGCGGTGGCGACGGCGCCCGACGCCGACGAGCCGTAATCCGGGAAGAGGGACGTCGGTGCGGCGAACGTGCCGCCCTCACCCGGGTGCTGCACGGCGACGAACACGAGGCCGTCCTTGTCGTGGATGACGGGACCGCAGGTCTCGGCCTCGCGCGGCACCGACAGGAACTGCTGAACGTGGCCCCGCTCGGCGCCCTCGAGCGGCACGAGGAACAGGCCGTCGTTGTAGCCGATCGTGCTCGGCGCGCCGTCGGTCGAGATCCAGAGGTTGCCGGCCGAGTCGAAGGCGACGTTGTCGGGGCACGAGATCGGCGACACGAGCTCCTTGGGGAAGCCGGCGAAGTACGAGTTGCCGAAGACCGCGGGGTCGCCGCAGAGGAGCAGGATGCTCCAGCCGAACGTGGTGCCCGACTGCCCGGCCGTCTCGGTCAGCTCGACAACGTGGCCGTAGCGGTTCCCGGTGACGGGGTTCGCCTCATCGAGGGTCGCCACCGATCGCGCCGAGTTGTTCGTGAGCGCCAGGTACACCTTGCCGGTCTTGGGGCTGGGCTCGACGTCCTCCGGACGGTCCATCTTGGTCGCGCCCACGGCATCGGCCGCCAGACGCGTGTAGACGAGCACCTGCTCCGTCGTGAATCCCGGGACGACGCTCTCGCCGTTCTGCGTGAGCGGGATCCAGGTGCCCGAGCCGTCGAACTTGCCGTCGGCCGGCAAGGCGCCGGTGCCGGTGATCTGGTTCGCCGGCGAGTTGCCCGAGAACTTGGCGACGTACAGGTCGCCCTCGCTCAGCAGCTGGAGGTTCTTCTTGCGCGATCCCGAGATCTTGTTCTTCGAGACGAACTTGTAGAGGTAGTCGTTGCGCTCGTCGTCGCCCATGTACGCGACCACGCGGCCGTCCTCCGCGACGATGACGTTGGCGCCCTCGTGCTTGAAGCGGCCCATCGCGGTGTGCTTGCGCGGGGTCGAGGTGGGGTCCTGCGGGTCGATCTCGACGATGTAGCCGAAGCGGTTCGGCTCGTTGACATAGTCGGCGTTGTGCGCGTCGAAGCGGGGGTCGTACTTGTCCCAGCCGGTCGACGTCGAGGTCGACGACGAGGACTGGTAACGCTTCTGCGCGGCGGTGTCGGCGGCCCACGCGAAGTAGCCGTTGAAGTTCTCCTCGCCCGACAGGATCGTGCCCCACGGAGTGGTGCCCCCGGCACAGTTGCCGAGGGTGCCGTGCACCCAGCGGCCCTCGGGGTCGGCCGCAGTCTTCACGAGGTCGCTGCCCGCGGCGGGTCCGGTCAGCTCGAACACCGTCTCGACCGTGATGCGGCGGTTGCGCTTGCCGTCGACGACGTACGACCACGGCTCGCCGGTGCGCTTGCGGGTGATCTCGACGACCGACATGCCCTGCGCGGCCTTGTAGATATCGCCTCGACGCTGCAGTTCGGCGGCGTCGGCGGTCGGCGGGAACATGATCTCGGGATTGACGTACTCGTGGTTGTTCACCAGCACACCCGTCTTGCCGCTCGGGTCGGCGACGATGTCGAGATAGTCGCTGTTGTAGCCGAACTGCACGGCCTGCGCGGAGGGCGTCTGCGCGTTGATGTCGAAGACCGGGGCGTTCGAGAAGAGCGGGTCGCCCCATCGGATGATCGGACGCCAGGTGTACCCGGCCGGCACGGTGAACTCGTCGACCAGACGGTTCACGGGCGCGATCGGGTCGAAGGGGAGGCTGCCGCCCGCGGGTCGCGCGAATGCGGCACCCGCTCCCCCGACACCCGACGAGCCCGGGCCCGACAGCGGCGTCTGCCCGCGGAGGCCGCCGACGGCGACGGCGACGGCACCCGCGGCACCGAGGCCGAGGAGCGCGCGACGCGACAGCGCGGCTGCGGCGACCTCCTGGAAGGTCTCGTTGTGCGACGAGTTGCACTCGGGGCCCAGGCACGCGTTGGCGCACTTGTACTGGCAGGTCACGGCGAGGCGCTTGCCTCGTGCGTGGTCTGCCATGGGCAGGGAACGGCGGAATCCTTCGATGATGCTCACGAGCGTCCTCTCGGCATGCATGGCAACGGGCTGGCGTGGGGTGGCGCCAGCCTCGCCGCGTGCGGCGAAGCTCGCCGGAACCGGAGGTGAACGCCCGGCGACGAGGACATGAGAACGGCTTCATCGAGACGGATGCCGCATCCCCCGGGTGTGCGGCGACCTCGAGGCGTCAGCCGGCCGGTGCGGATTCGAGCGAGTTGATCGCCCGGATGAGGCGGTACAGCTCGCCCACGCGGAATTGGTTCAGCCGCAGGACCAGCCGCGGCCACTGCAGCTCGTCGTCGTCCTCGATCTCGACGGTGAGCGGTCCGCGCCGTTCGATGCCGCCCTCGGTGACGAGGTCGCCGAACTGGGCGTTGAGCGCCTCGACCTCAGCATCCGTCGGCTCCGCCTTCACGCGCAGCACGAGCCGCTTGCCGACCCAGCGCAGCGAGTCGTAGTTGCGGTAGAACCCGGTCAGCTCGTCGACCGCGGACGGCACCGAGTCGGTGATGAGCACCCGATCGAAGTCGCCCTTCGAGATCACGCCCGACGGAATCAGGTGATCGTCGACGAATCGGCGCAGCCCCGTCCAGAACGTGCCGCCGGGCGCGTCGAGCAGGACGATCGGCGTCGGATCGGCCTTGCCGGTCTGCTGCAGCGTCAGCAGCTCGAACATCTCGTCCAGCGTTCCGAACCCGCCCGGAACGCAGACGAAGCCGCTCGACTCCTTCACGAGCATGAGCTTGCGCGTGAAGAAGTACTTCATCGCCACATTGCGGGCGTTCGCGCCCACGATCGCGTTCGGCTTCTCCTCGAAGGGGAGGCGGATCGACACGCCGAGCGAGTTGTGAGGCCCGGCACCCTCGGCGGCGGCCTGCATGATGCCCGGCCCCGCACCGGTCACCACCAGCCAGCCGCGATCAGCGAGCGCCGTGGCCACGTCCGACGCCTGACCGTAGTGGGCGTCCTCGGGCAGCGTGCGCGCCGAGCCGAAGATCGTGACCTTCGGGATCCCCCGGTACGGCGCGAACAGCCGGAACGCGGCGCGCATCTCGCTGAGCGCAGCCGAGGTGATCTTGAGGTCGAGGCGGTCGGTGTCGTCGATCCCCATCCCGATGCCCGTCGCGAGGATGCGTGCCACCAGGTCGGTGCTCTCGGTGATGCCCGCGGCGGCGATGGTCGCGCGCAGTTCCTCGGTCACGGGGTGCGGGATGGTTCCGGTGTCGCTGGGGCCCATGACGCCCAGAGTGCCACGCGGAGCCGCCGTTCGGTGGACGACGCGTGAACGTTCTCGTCACGCGGCGCGGGGCGCAGGGCGCAGGGCGCGGCCGGGTCGATTCGGATACACCGTTGTATCAAAACGCTTGTCGGGTGCATCATTCTGCGTGGGGACACATGGCATGCGCGAGGGAGCGGATGCCACTGGGGGTGCGACATGAGCGCTGATGAGCCGTGGAGCCACGGCGGGGACGCCGGTGGCGGCGACGTCGGCTACAGCCCCGCACCACGAGCGGCCGCCGAGGGGGTGGTGGTGCAGCAGGAAGCTGCCCCGACTGCATACGTCATCCCCCCGGTCGGTCCGCCGCCGGCCCTCGACAGAGGGTCGGCGGCGCCCGCTCGATCGCAGCTGCCCGCCGTCCTCGCGCTCGCACTCGGCGCCGCGGCGTTGCTCTCGTGCCTGCTCCTACTGTTCGCAGGGTGGGGCCGGACCGCAGGGCCGTCCGTCACCGTCGCTCTCGCCGTCGCCGCGATCGCGGCGGGCGTCGTCGCGCTGGAAGGCCGCGGGCGTCGCTCAGCGGCCGCGGTCGCGGGGGTGGTGATGGCACTGGTCGCAGGAGTGTTCGGCACCGCGAGCGCCATCCCGCAGCCCGATCTCGGCGTCCACGTGTACGGCTACGCGGACTGCCAGCTGCTCTCGGGAACCCCGCCGGACAACGTCGACGCCGACGCCTACTCCTCGGCCTTCTTCGCACCGGACCTGGTGGGCGTCGACACCATCTCCGAACCCTCGTTCCCGTACGGCAGGACGATCACGGTCGCGCCGACCGCAGCGGCCGAACCGCGCGACATCGCGACCTTCACGGTGGACGCCCCGGTGGACGTCACCGAGAAGGCCGCGGCGCCTCCGCAGAACGGGGTGTATGTCGCCGTGCCCGTGACGATCGAGGCGACACCCGACGGCGGGCTGGACTGCTTCTCGTGGACGGCGCCTCCGAGCTACTGGTTCGTCTACGACGGCGACTACACGGACTACACGACGGTCTCGATCCCCGGGTATCCGACCATCGAGGACGGCGGGCGCGACAACGGCGACGGCACCCTCACGTACTACGACATCTTCGACGTCTCGCAAGAGGACGTCTCGAATGGCGGCTACGAGTTCGATCTGCTCGAACCCGACGGGACGGTCAAGCCGGTCTTCTGGGCGGAGACACCGTGATGAGCACACCGATCACCCTGGAAGCGCCTGCCGGAGCTGAGCTTCCGCGGCCACGCGCGCCATGGCCGGTGGTCGCGGCGTTCTACCTCTGGTGGGTGCTGATCTTCGTGCAGTCCGTCGGACTCGCGTGGATGGGGCTCGTCTTCGGTCAGGCCGCAGAGGTCGGCGGTCCTGCCTGGGACATCCTCTTCGTATACGTGCCGATCGGCCTGCCGACGCTCGCGCTGGTGGTCGTCGAGGTGATCTTCGTGCTGCGGCTGCGGCGCGCGAGCCGCGCGGCGCGCGTGGTGCTGGCCGTCCTCGCCCTCCCGGCCGCGGGCTTCGCGATGGTGATCGTGTCGAACCAGTGGTGGGCGTGGCAGGCCGCGGCATCGTCGGTGTCGTTCGTCGGCCCCGATGTCGGCGGCGACACGACGTTCTGGGTGGTCGTGGGCGCCCTGGTCCTCATGGCAATCGCCGCGGCGATCCTGCCGTTCCTGCGACCCGTCGGCCACTACTTCCGGAAGAAGCCCCGCGTCACTCCCCCGCCGGTGCCACCCGTGCCCGAGCACGTGATCGAGCCCGGGCCCGGGCCCGAGCGCGAGACCGCGCCCGTGAAGGAGGAGCCGCCGCCCTTCAGCGAGCGCTGAGGCGGGCGACGGCGTCGGCGACCGAGACGACCTCGCGGTCGCCGGTGCGACGGTCCCAGAGCTCGACCTGGCCCTCGGCGGCACCGCGGCCCACGATGACGATCTTCGGCACGCCGACGAGCTCGGCGTCGCCGAACTTCACGCCGGGCGAGACCTTGGGCCGGTCGTCGTAGAGCACGTCGAGGCCGGCGGCCTCGAGGTCGGCCGACAGCTGCGCGGCCACATCGAACATCACCGGCTCGCGGCCGGCCGCGACGACGTGGACATCGAACGGCGCGACCGACGCGGGCCAGATGAGACCCTTGTCGTCGTTGTTGAGCTCGGCGATGATCGCGAGGATGCGGGTCACGCCGATGCCGTACGAGCCCATCGTGACGGTCACGAGCTTGCCGTTCTCGTCGAGGACCTTGAGGCCCAGCGCGTCGGCGTACTTGCGGCCGAGCTGGAAGACGTGCCCGATCTCCATGCCACGGGCGAGCTCGACCGGACCCGAGCCGTCGGGCGCGGGGTCGCCCGCACGGACGCTGGCGACCTCGACGAATCCGTCGCCGATGAAGTCGCGGCCCGCGACCAGGGTGTGCACGTGCTTCTGGTCGATGTTGGCGCCGGTGACCCACGCGGTGCCGTCGACGACGCGGGGGTCGAGGAGGAACCGGATGCCGGTCGCGGACTCCTCGCCGAGCACGGCGCCGGTCTCCGACCAGGGGCCGATGTAGCCCTTCACGAGGAGCGGGTGCTTCTCGAAGTCCTCGGGCGTCGCGGGCTCGACCTCGGCCGGCGCGAACGCGACCTCGACGCGCTTGTCGTCGACGTCGCGGTCGCCGGGCACGCCGACGATCACGAGCTCGCGCGTGCCGTCGAGGTGGGTGAGCGCCAGCACGACGTTCTTGAGCGTGTGCGCGGCCGTCCACTCGGTGACGCCGTCGGTGGCGGGGCCGGCGATCCCTGACGCGGGTGCGTCCAGATGCGCGTTCGAGTGGTCGACGAGCGTCTGGATGGTCGGCGTGTTCGGCGAGTCGAAGATCACCGGACCACCGAGCCCGTCGAGGGCGATCGGCTCCGGCGCGACGGTCGTGAACGCCTCGACGTTGGCCGCGTACCCGCCGGCCGAGCGCACGAACGTGTCTTCGCCGACGGCGGTCGGGTGCAGGAACTCTTCGGAGCGCGAACCGCCCATCGCTCCCGCATCCGCCTGCACGATGACGTATTCGAGACCGAGGCGCTGGAAGATGCGCTCGTAGGCGTCGCGCTGCAGCATGTAGCTCGCGTCGAGGCCGGCGTCCGACGAGTCGAACGAGTACGCGTCCTTCATGGTGAACTCGCGGCCGCGCAGGAGCCCTGCGCGGGGGCGCGCCTCGTCGCGGTACTTGTCCTGGATCTGGTAGATCGTGAGCGGCAGGTCCTTATACGACGAGTACAGGTCCTTCACGAGGAGCGTGAAGACCTCTTCGTGCGTGGGCGCCAGCAGGTAGTCGGCGTCCTTGCGGTCCTTGAGGCGGAAGATGCCGTCGCCGTACTCCTCCCACCGATTGGTGATCTCGTAGGGCTCGCGCGGCAGCAGCGCCGGGAAGTGCACCTCGTACGCTCCCGCGTTCGTCATCTCCTCGCGGACGACCTGTTCGACCTTCGCCTTCACGCGCAGACCCAGCGGGAGCCACGCGAAGATGCCTGGCGCCTGGCGCCGGATGTAGCCGGCGCGCACGAGCAGCTTGTGGCTCGTGACCTCGGCGTCAGCGGGGTCTTCACGGAGCGTGCGGAGGAAGAAGTGCGACAGACGGGTGACCACGAGGGTCAAGTTTAGGGCGAATGGATGCTGCGCCCCCGCGCCGATGTCAATCCTGGGCGTCGCACGTGCCCCGGTGCCTACACTGATCGGGTGCCCGCACGCCGACCTCGACTCGCTCCCGCACAGGCCCACGACGAGCTCCTCGAGTCGCTCGCGCACCTGCACGAGGAGTTGGAGCTTCCGGCCGGCTTCCCCGCCGACGTGGAGGCCGAGGCGCAGCGCGCCGCAGGCGCGGTCTCTGTCGATCCGGCGACGGCGGAGCTCGATGACCTGCGCGACATCGAGTTCCTGACGATCGATCCCGCGGGCTCCACCGACCTCGACCAGGCCCTCCACCTCGAGCGCACGGCGACCGGGGCGGTGCTGCACTATGCGATCGCCGACCTCCCCGCCTTCGTGGCCCCAGGCGGTGCGATGGACGCGGAGGCGCGGGTGCGCGGGCAGACCCTGTACGCGGCGGATGGTCGGATCCCTCTGCATCCCGTCGTCATCAGCGAGGGCGCGGCGTCACTGCTGCCGGATCAGGACCGTCGGGCGTTCGTCTGGAGATTCGTCCTCGACGACGGGGCTCGCCCCGTCGAGACGACCCTGCGATGCGCCGTGATCCGGTCGCGGGCGCAGTGGACCTACGTCGACGCCCAGGCCGCGATCGACGCCGGCAGTGCTCCGCCGAGCCTCGCGGCGCTCCCCTGGTTCGGCCAGGAGCGGCTCGCTCGCGAGGTCGAGCGCGGCGGTGCGAGCCTGAACGTGCCCGAGACCCGCATCGTCGCCGAGGACGGCGGCTACCGCCTCGAACGCGACGCTCCGCTCGTCCTCGAGGACTGGAACGCCCAGGTCTCGCTCCTCACCGGAATGGCCGCCGCCGACATCATGCTGAAGGGTCGCGTGGGGATCCTGCGGACGATGCCCGCTGCCGAGGCCGACGACGTCGCCGCGTTCCGAGCGCAGACGGTGGCGCTCGGCATCCCGTGGCCGGCCGACGTCTCGTACGGCGACTACCTGCGCGGTCTCGAGCGCGATTCGCCCGCCGCGCTCGCGATTCTCGATGCCGCCGCGGGTCTCTTCCGCGGTGCGGGGTACGCGGCGTTCGACGGCGCACCGCCCGCCGACCCGCTGCAGGCGGCGATCGGCGCGCCTTATGCCCACACCACGGCGCCGCTGCGGCGGCTCGTCGATCGCTGGTCGCTCGTGATCTGCGAGGCGCTCGCGAACGGGCGGGAGGTGCCCGCGTGGGCGCGGGAGAGCCTTGCGTCGCTGCCGAAGATCATGGCGCGCAGCGACGGCGTGGCGAATCGTCTCGGGGCGGCGACCGTCGATCGGGTCGAAGCGGCGCTCCTGTCCGGCCACGAGGACCAGGTCTTCGAAGCCGTGGTGCTGGGCCTGCGCGGCGACGGCGCCCGCGTGCAGCTCACGGATCCGCCGGTCACCGCGAAGGTCGCGGGGCTCGACGCGGCGGCGGGGGCGACCGTGCGACTGCGCCTCGAGTCCGTCGACATCGACTCGGGCACCGTCGTGCTCGAGCACAGCGAATAGCGTGGTCGCATGACGACAGTGCTGCTCACCGGGTTCGAGCCGTTCGGCGGCGACTCCTCCAATCCGTCGGGAGCCGCCGTGAGTCTCGTGGCCTCACGGTGGGAAGGGCCGGAAGCACTCGTCACCGCTGTGCTGCCGGTGACGTTCGCGGGCGCAGCGGAGCGGATGCGTGCGCTGCTGGCAGAGCACAGGCCCGACATCGTGATCGCCGCCGGGCTCGCGGGCGGTCGTGCCGCGATCGGCGTCGAGCGCGTGGCCGTGAACCTCGTCGATGCGCGCATCCCCGACAACGACGGCGACCAGCCCGTCGACGTGCCGAGCGTTCCCGGTGCCGCGACCGCCCATTTCGCGACGCTCCCCGTGAAGGAGATCGCACGGCGCATCGCCGGCGCCGGGATCCCCGCCCAGGTGTCGTACTCGGCCGGCACGTTCGTGTGCAACCACGTGTTCTTCACGGCGCTCGAGGCGGCGGCCTCCGGAACCCGTGCCGGATTCGTGCACGTGCCCTGGTCTGCCGAGCACGCGCCGACGACGGAATCTGCCGCCCTGCCGCTCTCGGACATCGCTCGCGCGCTCGAGATCGCGGTCCAGACGAGCCTTGACGTGACCGCGGACACCGCCGTGCCGGGCGGGACGCTGCACTGACCGCCCTCGGGCGTCAGCGCGCGGCGGGCTCGGCCGAGGCGGACGCCGCCACCGCCGTTGCGGCAGCCGTCACCGTGGCGACGATCGCGGCGCGTCGTGCCGCCATGCGCGCGGCTCCGTCGCCGGCGTCGGGCACAATGAGCGCGTCGAGCTGCGGCAGCACCGGCCAGGCGTTGACGAGGCTCACCAAGGTGAGCAGCAGCTCCCCCGCCTCGACGCGATCGACACCCGGCAGCATGCGCTGGATGCGCGTGACCTTCTCGGCGTGGAACTCGGCTCGCACCGGACTGTCGGCCGCCGCGATGCCGCGTTCGAGTCCTTCCCAGTAGACGAGGCGCGGGATGTGGCCGTTCGCCATGTGGTGGTCGAACAGCCGCGCGGCGTAGTCGCCCACCGCCTGAGGCCCGGTGCCCTCGACCTGCACCGCCTGCAACGCGACCTGGAGCGCTTCGGCGAGCACGGTGGCGAAGAACTCGTCCTTCTTGCCGAAGTACTGGTAGATGCGCTCTTTGTTCACGCCGGCGGCGGCGGCGATGCGGTCCACGCGTGCTCCGGCGAGCCCGTGCTCGCTGAACTCCACCGTCGCCGCGTCGAGCAGAAGCCGCCTCGTGCGCTCGGTATCCCACGCCATGCGCCCATGGTATCCAACAACTCCAACTGAGTGGTTGCGGAATACTCTGCGCGGTGGTTCACTTACAACCAGCCAGTTGCAACCATTCAGTTGGCTTTTCGGAAGGATGCCGCACATGTCCCTTTCTTCGCGCACGGAGCCCGTTCACGTGGCCGCCCCCGCTCCCGCGCCGTCCGTCCACGTACGCGCCGTGATCACATGGCTGGCGATCTTCCCTCTCGTGTCGGTGGGGATGCTGCTGCTCGGACCCGTGTCGGAGTCGTGGCATCCCATCCTCCGCGCGCTGGTGCTGACCGCCGTCGTCGTGCCGCTCGCGGTCTACGTCGTCGTGCCGCGCCTCCTCGGCGTCTACACGTCGCTTCGCCGGCGCCGCGCGCCCCGCCAGGACTGACGTCGCGCCGTCCTGAGCGGAGGGGTCAGCGCGAGCGGCGGCCGAAGTGGAGCACTTCACGCACGACGAGACCTGCGACCAGGGCCCAGAACGCGGCGCTCACCCCCGCGATCGCCACGCCCGACGCGGCCACGAGGAACGTCACCACCGCCGGCAGCCGCTCCCCCGGGTCGTCGATCGCCTGCTGCACGGCGGAGCCGAAGGCGCCGAACAGCGCGATGCCGGCGACCGCCGGGATGACAGCCTCCGGCGCCACCACCACCAGTGCGACGAGCGCCGCCGACAGCCCGCCGAGCACGATGCCGCTCGCGCCCGTCGACACACCCGCGACCCAGCGCCGCTTCGGGTCAGGATCGGCGTCAGGTGCGGCGGCGAGCGCCGCGCTGATCGCGGCGAGGTTGATCGCGTGTCCGCCGGCCGTCGCGCCGAGGGCGGTGCCGACGCCGGTCACGATCATCGCCGGCCGCCACGGCACCTGGTAGCCGAAGCTGCGCATGATCGCGATGCCGGGCACGTTCTGCGACGCCATCGTCACCAGGAACAGCGGCAGCGCGAGTCCGACGACGGCGCCGAAGGTGAGCGTCGGCGCGGTGAACTCCAGTCGGGGAACCAGCAGCGCCGGGTCGATCGTCGCGCCCGTGACCGCGACATCCACCGCCACGACGACGGATGCCGCGACGAACGCGAGCGGCACCGCCCACCGCGGCGCGAGCCGCACGAACAGGAGCCACGTGACGAGGACCGGCACGACACCCCACGGGTTCAGCACCAGCCCGGAGATCGGGGCGAGACACAGCGGGAGCAGCACTCCGGCGAGCATCGCCTGCGCGATCGACGGCGGGATCCGAGCGATGAGCCGGCCGAGCTGCGGCCAGAGCGCCGTCAGCAGGATGAGGCCGGCGGTCACGAGGAACGCGCCGACCGCCGCGGGCCAACCGCCCTCGACGGCCCCGGTGGCGGCGAGCACAGCGGCGCCGGGCGTGGACCACGCGACGGTGATCGGCATGCGGTAGCGCCATGCCAGCAGGATCGCCGACGCCCCCATCGTGAGGCAGAGCACGAGGAGGCCGCTCGCCGCCTGCGCGCGTGATGCCCCGACGGCGTCGAGGCCCGTGAGCACCACGGCGAAAGAGCTCGTGACGCCGACGAGCGAGGTCACGATGCCCGCGACGATCGGCCGCGACAGCGGTGCGGTCTCGGGCTGGGCGGGCGAAGGATCCGGCGCCGTGGCGCCGGTCGAGGTGTCCTCGGTCATCCCTCGTGCCGTCGCGATCGGCGAGAGGGGCTCATGAAGCGCCTCCCGCGATGCCGACGACCGCGAGGACCACGACCAGGCAGGTCACCGCGATCATGACCACGTTGACGCGACGAACGGTATCGGACGGAGGATCGGCGACGCCGACCTGCCCCGCTCCGGCCGCAGCCAGTCTGCGCGCGATCGACGCCGCGACCTGGCCCGCGGGGGTGGTCGCCGTGCCGACCGTCAGCTCGGAGACCCGCCTGACGGGCTGGAACCCGCTCGCATGCGCGTCCGCGGAACGCATCGCCTCCATGGCGAGGTTCTGCTGGCCGGGCACCGCCCATGCGCGCACGCGCCGCCCCCCGCGCAGGAGGAAGTCGAGCGTGAAGCCCGACGCCACGCCGTCGAGCGCGGAGAACGCGAACCGCGTGGTCGTGAACGTGTTCCGCACGAGCACGGCGTCGGTCTCGACGGTCACGCGAGGCCACACCGCGAACGCCCAGAGCAGCCACAGCACAAGCCCCAGCCCGGCCGAGAACGCGAGGTAACGCGGGTCGAACACCGGCAGCAGCGCGAGGACGACGCCCGCGACCGCCGCCCCGACGGTGAACGGCACGAAGCGCAGGCGCTCGTACACCTCGACATCGCCGGCCCTGCGCAAGTGCACCATGCGCTCACAGTAACGGAGCCCTCGCGCGGCTCCGCGCGGCCGGGCCTCAGCGCGTCTCGTACTCCGCGAGCACATCCGAGATCATGCGGTGCCCCTGCGCCTCGAACTCGGCGTCGCCGACCTGATGCGCCCAGCAGGCCGTTCCGATGGCCTCGCGTGATCGCATGAGGATCCAGTCGGACGCATGCCGGGGGTCCTGGCCGTAGCCATCGAGGAACGCCGCCTCGCACGCGGGGTTCTCACGCCACTCCTGCGCGGCGAGGCGCACGAAGTCCGTGGCGGCGGGGCGGAATGCGAAGCGTCCGAAGTCGATGACGCGGACCTCGTCGCCGTCGACCAGCCAATTGCGCGGCTGCCAGTCTCCGTGGGTCGGAACGAGGTCGTCCTCGATCGGGGGCAGGGCGGCCAGCATGGCTCGCAGGCGGCGCTCCACGTCCGGCGCGATCGCGTGGGGCGCATCCAGCCAGGCGATCGCGCGGCGGGTGGCGGCAGCATCCATCCCCTCCGACGGCCGCGTCGCCTGCGCGTGGAACCGCCGCAGCAACGCGCCCGCGCGGCGATGGATCTCGGGGTCGACGCCCGCCGCCGTGCGGTACGCCAGCTCGCCGGGAAGCCAGTCGAGGACCAGGAGGCGGGCCTCACGATCGGCCCATCGCAGCCTCGCCGCGTGACCGCGCTCCGCCCACGGAGAGACGTAACCGCCCTCGTGCGCGTCGAGCTCGCGGCCGAGGTGGTGGTCGGTGTCGCCTCCCGCCTTGACGATGAGCGTGCGATCACCCTGGCGCACCTGCAGCACGACGGTCTCTACCTGGTTCCAACTGAGGTCGGCGATGACCTCGACGCCGGGGAGCCACGCGGCGACCAGGGCACGCTGCCGCGGCGACAGACGTCCGAGGCCGGCGGCGTCGGGCGGCGTCGAGGGATGGTGCACCCTCGGATCCTGCCATGCACGCCGTGACCGTGCCCGTAGGGTCGGGGTGTGCGTCGACTCATCCCCCTGCTCGCGGTCGCCGCGACCGCAGCGGGCCTGAGCCTGCTCGCGTGGGCGGAGTACGTGAACTGGCGCGCCTCGCACCGCGCGCTCGGCGTCAGCGCCGCCGCGGACGGCATCGAGGCGGTGGTGATCCTCGGGTACCGCGATCGAGGGCCGAAGGCGAACTTCGTCAACCGGTACCGCGTTCGCGTCGGGCTGCGTTCGCAGAGTCCTCGGGCACGCGAGAGCGTGCTGGTGCTGTGCGGCGGCAGCGTCGGCGGCGACATCCCTGAAGCCGAGCTGATGGCGCGCTACGCCCGGAGTCGCGGGTACGCCGGGCGGATCCTGCTCGACTCGACGAGCACGACCACGCAGGAGAACATCGAGAACGCGATCGCGCTCGTCGAGGACGCGGATGCCATCAAGGTGGTGTCGAACTCGCCCCACGCCGCGGTCGGACGTGAGCACCTCCGCAGCCTGAGGCCCGACCTCGCCGACCGTCTCGCGCGCGGCGCCGACTACCGGTTCGGCGAGGCGCCGCTGCTCAAGGTCGCGGCGGCGGTCATCGCAGGCCGGTACCACGCGCGACGGCGGGCCGAACCGCGATGACGGGCGCCCGCGCTAGGACGTGACGACCTGCGCGGTGCCGATCGGCGCGTCGGGGCCCATCTCGTCGGCGATGCGGTTCGCCTCTTCGATGAGGGTCGCGACGATGTCGGCCTCGGGCACCGTCTTGATGACCTGGCCCTTCACGAAGATCTGGCCCTTGCCGTTGCCCGATGCGACCCCGAGGTCGGCCTCGCGGGCCTCGCCCGGGCCGTTCACGACGCAGCCCATGACCGCGACGCGCAGCGGGACGGTCATGTCCTTGAGGCCCTCGGTGACGTTGTCGGCCAGCGTGTAGACGTCGACCTGGGCGCGGCCGCACGACGGGCACGAGACGATCTCGAGCTTGCGCTCGCGCAGGTTGAGCGACTGCAGGATCTGGTGTCCGACCTTGACCTCTTCGGCCGGCGGAGCCGACAGCGACACGCGGATCGTGTCGCCGATGCCCTCGGCGAGGAGGATGCCGAACGCCGTGGCGCTCTTGATCGTCCCCTGGAACGCCGGGCCCGCCTCGGTCACGCCGAGGTGGAGGGGCCAGTCGCCCCGCTCGGAGAGGAGCCGGTACGCCTTCACCATGACGATCGGGTCGTTGTGCTTGACCGAGATCTTGAAGTCGTGGAAGTCGTGCTCCTCGAAGAGGGATGCCTCCCACACGGCGCTCTCGACGAGCGCTTCGGGCGTCGCCTTGCCGTACTTCTCGAGCAGACGCTTGTCGAGCGAGCCGGCGTTCACGCCGATGCGCAGGGACACGCCCGCGGCCTTCGCGGCGGCGGCGATCGCGCCCACCTGGTCGTCGAACTTGCGGATGTTGCCGGGGTTCACGCGCACCGCGCCGCACCCGGCGTCGATCGCCTGGAAGACGTACTTCGGCTGGAAGTGGATGTCGGCGATCACCGGGATCTGGCTCTTCGCCGCGATGATGTGCAGCACGTCGGCGTCGTCCTGCGAGGGGACGGCGACCCGGACGATCTCGCAGCCCGAGGCGGTGAGCTCGGCGATCTGCTGGAGGGTGGCGTTGATGTTGGTCGTCGGAGTCGTCGTCATCGACTGGACGCTCACGGGGGCATCACCACCGACCAGCACTTTTCCCACCTTGATCTGGCGGGTCTTGCGACGGGGGGCGAGCGTTTCGGGGACCTTGGGCATCCCGATGTTGACGGCTGGCACGTCTGACAGCCTACGCGTCGGCGCGGGGCGCGGGCGGGGCGCCGGCCCCTTCCGCCTCCGAGCCCGTGAGCGCGCGCACGAGCGTGCGTGCATCGTACGGCCCCACGTGCCGTACGCCGTTGATGAAGAACGTCGGCACCGACGTGATGTCCATCGCCTCGGCATCCAGCATGTCGTCGCGCACCCGCTCGGTCACCTTGGGCGAGCTGAGATCCTCCTCGAAGCGCTCGACGTCGAGACCGAGCTCGCGGGCGCGCCGGATGATGTCGGACGGCAGCTGGTGGTCCTGATCGGCGAACAGGCTGCGTGAGAACTCCGGCAGCTTGCCCTGCAGATTCGCGGCTTCGGCGGCCTCCGCCGCGGCGAGCGCGTTCGGATGCTGCCGCTCGAGCGGGGCGTGCCGCCAGACGTAGCGCAGCCGGTCGCCGAGCTCGCGGCGCACCTCTTCGATCGATCCGGACGCCTTGAGGCAGAACGGGCACTGGAAGTCGCCGTACTCGACGATCGTGAGCGGCGCGTTCACGTCGCCGTAGATGTGGTCGCGCTTGGGGTCGACCGCACGCACCAGGGTGCGTCCGCCGTCGTCGTCGGGCCGTCGCGCATCCGAGATGCGGAACATGATGGCCGCGAGGATGAACGCGAGGACGGATGCTGCGAGCACGCCGACGCGCGCCTCGTTCTGCACGCCGGGGTCGTCGATCGCGAGATCGATGATGAAGAGCGAGATCGTGAACCCGATGCCGCACAGCATCGCGCCGCCGGCGATCCGGTCGAGGGTGAGCCCGAGTCCGAACTCGCCGAGCTTGAACACCTTCATGATCGCGGCCGCGCCGAAGACGCCGACGAACTTGCCGACCACGAGCCCGACGATGATGGCCCACGTGACCGGCGACTGCACCGCCGCCGCGAGGATCGGCCCCGAGATCTCGACGCCCGCGTTGGCGAGCGCGAACAGCGGGAGGATGACGTAGGCCACGTACGGGGAGTACGCCGACTGCAGCCGCTCGTTGATGGAGATCGATTCGCGCAGGCTGTTCGCCGCCTGCCGGGCGTACTCGGTGTTGGGCGACTGGCGGAACACCCGGGCGAGCTCGAGCGCCTGCTCCACGTCGCGGCGATTCGGCCGGTAGACCGGGATCAGCAGCGCGATGGCGACACCGGCGAGCGTCGGGTGCACGCCGGACGCGAGGAACGCCAGCCACACGATGATCGACAGGGTCGCGTAGATCGGGCCGCGGCCGCGGCGCACGTAGCGGGTGAAATAGATGCCCGCGAGCCCGACCGCGGCGACGACGAGCGGCAACGGCGTGAAGTTCTCGGTGTAGAAGAGCGCGATGATGCTCAGCGCCCCGATGTCGTCCACGACCGCGAGCGCGAGCAGGAAGACGCGCAATCGGCCGGAGGCGCGAGGCCCGATGAGGGCGAGCGCGCCGACGAGGAACGCGGTGTCGGTCGAGATCACGACGCCCCACGCGTGCTCGCTGCCGGATCCTGCGGCGATCGCGAGGAAGAGCCCGGCCGGCACGAGCAGCCCCGCGATGGCGGCCATGACGGGGATCATCGCGCGCGACCAGCTCGTGAGCTCGCCGATCGCGAACTCCCGACGCACCTCGAGCCCGACGGTGAAGAAGAAGATCGCCATGAGCGCGTCGTTGACGAGCGCATGCAGGGTGAACTCGAGGTGGATGTCGCCGAACCCGACGGTCAGCTCCGTCTCCCAGAAGTCGTGGTAGGACGTCGCGGAGATGTTCGCCCACACGATCGCGACGAGCGTCGCGAGCACCAGCAGCAGCGCGCCGGTGCGCTGCTCCCCCATGTTGCGGATGCGGTCGGCGATCGACGGACCGCGGCGGCGCGGACGCGCCGGCCGCTCGGGTTCGGGCGAGCGCTCGGTGATGGTCAGCTGGGTCATGGCGTACCTCCGCGGCGCGGTGATGGGAGGAGACGGGGCTCGCCTCAGTATGGTGCGTAACGCGGGGCCGGTGGGCCGATGACCGGATCGGGCGTGTGGTAGGTTCGGCGCATGTCCGCGCACCTCTCCTGGTGGCTCACCGCATAGGCGGTGGGTTTCGCGTGACCACAGACCGCCCACGGGGCGGTCTTCTTTTTCGTACGGGACTCCGCCCCACGACGAAAGACGACGCACATGTCCGGGCCCGCTTCCCCGTCCCTTCCCGACCTCGCCGCGAGCGGTCTTCCGTTCGCGCTCATCGCGCGTGACGACCGCACGGTCGAGGTGCTGACCGGCGACGTCGTCGACGTCGACCTCCTCGCCGACATCCCACTGACGGGAGCGTCCGGCGCGCCGAACGAGGTGCTCGCCCTGGTCCCGTTCCGTCAGGTGCGCGAGCGCGGGTTCGAGTGCCACGACGACGGTGCGCCGCTGCGCTGCCTCGTCGTCGAGAATCGCGCGTCGCTCCCCCGCGACGAGGCCCTCTCGCAGCTGCCGACCTCCGCTGTCCCCCTCGACGGCCCCGGCTTCGACATCGCCGACGAGGAGTATGCCGACATCGTGCGGCGCGTGATCGCCGACGAGATCGGTCGCGGCGAGGGCGCCAACTTCGTCATCCGTCGCGATTTCACCGCGGGAGTGTCGACGGATGCCGCCACTGCCGCCCTGACGTGGTTCCGGGCCCTCCTCGAGCACGAGCGGGGCGCGTACTGGACCTTCGCGGTCGTCACCCCCGGCCATGTCGCGGTGGGCGCGAGCCCCGAGGCGCACGTGAGCGCACGCGACGGCGTCGTGACGATGAACCCGATCTCCGGCACGTTCCGCCACCCGGCGGGAGGCGCGACCCCCGAGACGCTCAGCGAGTTCCTCCGCTCGACGAAGGAGACCGAGGAGCTCTTCATGGTCGTCGACGAGGAGCTCAAGATGATGAGCGCCGTCTGCTCGGACGGCGGCCGCATCACGGGGCCCCACCTCAAGGAGATGTCGCGGCTCACCCACACCGAGTACGTGCTGCGGGGCCGCAGCAAGCTCGACCCGCGTGACATCCTGCGCGAGACGATGTTCGCGCCCACGGTGACCGGCTCGCCCATGCAGAACGCGTGCACGGTCATCACCCGTCATGAGACGACCCCCCGCGGCTACTACTCGGGCGTCGCGGCGCTCTTCACTCCCCGTGAGACGCTCGCGGCGGGCGAGGCGACGCACGACCTCGACGCGCCGATCCTCATCCGCACCGCCTACCTGCAGGACGGCCGGCTGCGCGTGCCGGTCGGGGCCACGCTCGTGCGCCACTCCGACCCGTACGGCGAGGTCGGCGAGACCCATGGCAAGGCCGCCGGCGTGCTCGGCGCGATCGGCGCCGTTGCCCGCGACACCGC
Source organism: Microbacterium sp. C23T (assembly GCF_053345975.1). NCBI lineage: Bacteria > Bacillati > Actinomycetota > Actinomycetes > Micrococcales > Microbacteriaceae > Microbacterium > Microbacterium sp. C23T. The sequence continues at coordinate 24,068 of NZ_JBKFBD010000037.1, forward strand.
GGCCGAGTCCGCGGCCGCGCGCAGCGAGGTCATCGACGAGGACGCCCCCGCGGCGGCCCCCCGACGCCTCGCCGACGACCCCGCGATCGCTGAGCTGCTGGCGTCGCGCAACGGTCGCCTCGCCGAGTTCTGGCTGAACCCGCAGGGCTCGGGCGAACCCGGATCCTTCGAGGGGCGGTCGGCGCTCGTCGTCGACGCCGAGGACCGCTTCACCACGATGCTCGCCCACCAGTTGCGCCACCTCGGGCTCGAGGTCGAGATCTCGCCGTGGAGCGAGGTCACCGACGCGCAGATCGATGCGGCGGAGCTCCTCGTGACCGGCCCGGGGCCGGGTGACCCCCGCGACGCGTCGAGCCCGCGCATCCGTCGCATGCGCGAGGTCGTCGCACGTCGCCGCGCCGCCGGCCGGCCGCTCCTCGCGGTGTGTCTGAGCCACCAGATCCTCGCCGACACGTTCGGCATCGACCTCGCTCCGCTCGACGCGCCGCACCAGGGACTTCAGAAGTCGGTCGACGTGTTCGGCGTGCCGGCATCGATCGGCTTCTACAACACCTTCACCGCACGCGTCCCCGCCGGAACGACGCGCGTGGGCGAAGCGGAGGTCGCAGCCGATGCCTCGGGCGACGTGTACGCGCTGCGTGGCCCCGGATTCGCGTCCGTGCAGGGTCACCTCGAGTCGATCCTGTCGCGCGACGGCATGACGACGCTCCAGCGCCTGGTCGAACAGGCCCTGGCGCCCGTCCCCGCCTGAGCCACGCACCGGCCGCAGTCGGCGGCTCACGCCCGATCCACCTGACGCATTCGGGCGCGCAGCCTCGGGTGCGCGACCGAAAGCGCCAGGTGAACGGATGCTGCGGCTCAGCGCGCGGCGCGGGCGGCGAGTAGGCGGCGCTCGGCCTCGTTGGCCGTGAGCTCGAGCGCGCGGAGGTCCGCGGCGAGCGCCTCGTCGTCGCGTCCGAGGTCCCGCAGCAGCGACGCCCGCACGGCGTGCCACAGATGCGATCGTGCGAGCGGATCTTCGAGTGCGTCCACCTCGGCGAGCGCGGCCGCGGCGCCGTCGACCCTCGCGAGCGCCACCGCGCGGTTCAGCCGCACCACCGGCGAGCGGTCGTACCCGAGCAGCATGTCGTAGAGCGTCAGCACCTGCAGCCAGTCGGTGGACGCCGCATCGGCGGCATCCGCGTGGCACGCCGCGATCGCCGCGTGCAGCTGCCAGCGTCCGGGCCGCCGCAGGCGCGCCGCACGCCCGAGAGCGTCGCGCGCGCCGGCGAGCAGCGTCGCGTCCCACCGTGTGCGGTCCTGTTCCGCGAGCAGCACGAGCTCGCCGTCGACGGACCGTGCCGACTCGCGGGCCCGGTGGAACCGCAGCAGCGACAGCAGTCCCCACGCCTCCGCGGCGCGAGGAAGCGCCTCGGCGACCACGCGGGCGAGCCACAGCGCATCGTCGGCGAGGTCGCGGTCTGCCGCGGCATCCGCCCCCGCCACGAAGTGGGCCTCGCTGTACATCACCGACACGATCGTGAGCACCAGGTCGAGGCGCGCGGCGGCGTCCGCGCCCTCGGGAACGCGCAGGGGAATGCCGCTGTCGGCGATCTTGCGCTTGGCCCGCGAGATCCGCTGTCCGGTGGCGGGCTCGGTCGAGAACGTGGCCCGGGCGATCTGCGCGGTCGTGAGGCCGCACACCGCCCGCAGCGTGAGGGCGAGCTGGGCGTCGGGCGCGAGCGCGGGGTGGCAGCATCCGAAGAGGAGCGGGAGCCGCTCGTCCGCCGGCGCGCCGTCGGACGACGGCTCCGGCTGGAGCAGCGCGACCTTGTCCCGGAGCACGCGCTCGCGCCGCACCCGGTCGAGGGCGTTGTGCCGCGCGGCCTGCATGAGCCACGCGCCGGGCTTCGGCGGGATCCCCCGGCCGCGCCACTCGCGCAGCGCCTCCTCCACCGCTTCGGCGACCGCTTCCTCGGCCACGTCGAAGCTCCCGAACGAGACGGTCAGCGCCGCCGTGATGCGCGCGGACTCCTCGCGCACCACTCCGGCGAGGAGCCGATCGGATGCCGCGGCCCCGGCGTCGCCCGGGTGTTCCGGGTCGCGCGGGGTCGCGGCATCCGTTCCGGACATCACTCGAACTGGCTGTAGTCCGTCACCATCGGGCGGATCTCGATGGCGATGCCGGGGAACTCCATCGACGGCCACGTCTTGACGAGACCGATCGCGGCGTCGAGGTCGGGGACGTCGAGCACGCTGAACCCGCCGACGACCTCCTTCGCCTCGGAGAACGGCCCGTCGACCACGACGGGGCCGTCGGGTCCGTACTTCACCGTGGTCGCGGTGGAGAGGGGCATCAGCTCGGCGCCCCCATCGGAGATCTGCTCCGAGTTGGTCTGGAACCACTCGTAGATCCGCCCGTAGACCTCCTGGCGGCGCTCATCCGGGACGGCGGCGTCGAGCTCGGGGGTCGAGGTGAACATGATCACGTACTTCACGGTCGTGTCCTTTCGTCAGTGGAACCGTTGCATTCCTACAGCGAACGGACAAGACCGATTTCGACACGACCGACCAAGATCGTCCGCGGCCGGTGCGCGGGGCGTCAGAAGAGCGTGACGGGGTTGAAGAGGTCGGCGAGGATGAGGATGCCGCCCATCACGAGCAGCGCGACGAAGACGGCGAACGTGAGCGGCACGAGCTTGGTCGCATCCACCGGCTTCGGCGGCGGGCGCCGGAACAGCTTCGCCCACACCCGCTTGATGCCCTCCCAGAGGGCCACCGCGATGTGGCCGCCGTCCAGCGGCAGCAGCGGGATGAGGTTGAACACGAACAGGGCGATGTTCAGCGACGCGAGCAGCGACAGGAATCCCGCGACGCGGTTGAGCACGGGCGAGTCCGCGGCGGCGACCTCACCGGAGAGCCGGCCCGCGCCGACGATGCTCAGCGGCCCGTTCGGATCGCGCGGCTGCCCCGTGACGAGGTCGACGCCGGTCTGCCACACCTTCGCCGGCAGCTGCCAGATGATGCCCGCGACCGCGCCGACGTTCTGAACGGCCATCTGCGGTCCTGCCCAGATCGGCTGCTGCACGTACTCGACGGTGGGGCCGATGCCCACGAAGCCGACCTCCTGGGTGGTGGTCGTACCGTCGGCGGCCGTCACCTCGGTCTGGATCGTGGCCGGGGTGATCTGCAGGGTCTGCTCGCTGCCGTCGCGTTCGACGACGAAGGTCAGCTGCTCGCCGGGCGACGAGCGGATGATGGCGGATGCCTCGGCGAAGTCCGCGACCGGCTCCCCGTCGATCGAGACGATGACGTCGCCGGGCTGGATGCCGGCGGCCTCGGCCGGAGCAGCGGCAGACGCATCGGTGCACTCGGTCGAGCTCGTCGTGGGGACGCACTCCGACAGTCGCGCGACCTCGGTCGTCGCGGTCTGCACGCCGATACCGGTGAGCAGGATCGCGAACAGCACGATCGCGAAGAAGAAGTTCATCAGCGGACCGCCGAGCATCACGACGATGCGCTTCCAGATCGGGAGGCGGTAGAAGACGTGCGTGTCGTCATCGCCGTGCAGCGTCTCGTCGTTCGCGTCCCGGGCGTCCTGGACCATGGTCGCGAAGAAGCCCCCGGCGGCCCGGCCGTCGCGTCTCGCCGCCTGCGGCGACGGCGGGTACATTCCGGCCATCGAGATGTAGCCGCCGAGCGGGATCGCCTTGAATCCGTACTCGGTGCCGCGCCACCGCTTCGACCACAGCGTCGGGCCGAACCCGATCATGTACTGGCCGACGCGCACGCCGAACTTCTTGGCCGGCCACAGGTGGCCGAGCTCGTGCAGCGCGATCGACACCGCGAGGCCCACGACCATGAGGGCGACACCGATGACGAACGCGAGGATCTCCACACGCTCACGGTACCCGCGCCAGCCTTTGAGTTGGGTGTGACGACGGACCACCGTGGGCGCGCCGGCGGCGCCTCGCTCCTCCCGTAGGCTCGACACGAGGAGGAGCCGTGACCCCACGCCACGTGCGCGCGCTGCGCGGCACCGCTGCCGCGTGGGTCGCGACCGTCGTCGCCGCCACGGCGCACACCCTCGGCGGGGGCGGCGCACCGTCACCCGCCTTCGTCGCGGCGGTCGGCATCCTCGCCGCTCCCGTCGCGGTCGCCCTCATCGGCCGGCGGCTCACCGCGTGGCGCGTCGGCGCCACCGTTCTCGCGAGCCAGGGCCTGTTCCACGTCGCGTTCGCCGTGACCGCCGACGCCGACCCGGCGGCGCTCCACGGCCACCACGTGACGCACCTCGGCGGCGACCTCAGCGCCGTCGTCCTCCCCGATGCCCCCATGCTCGCCGCGCACGTGCTCGCGGCGATCGCGACCATCGCCGCGCTGTACGGCGGCGAACGGATGCTGCGCGCACTGGGCCGCGGCATCCGTTCGCTCTTCTCGCGCGCCCGCGCGATCGCGCCACGGCCGACGATGCCGCGGTTCGTGCCGGCACCCGCCGGCACTGCGCTCGTCGCGGCGGGCGTCGTCCTGTCCGACGTCTCGCGGCGCGGTCCTCCCGCACTCGTCTGAGCGGCGCCGCGCGCCGCACCGTCGCCGGCCCGCGCCCGATGCGCGCTCCGGAACCCTCTCGCGCGTCCGGCTCCCGCCGGCGCGCCCCGATCGGCGATCCCGCCGACGGCCCAGACGAAAGACGACAGCACAGTCATGACCGATTCCACCTCCCGTTCCTCCCGCACCCGCCGCGTCGTGATCGGCGTCACCGCCGGCCTCGCCCTCGCGATCGGCGCGCCGCTCGCCGCATCCGCCCACGTCCACGTCACCCCCGAGACGGCGGCCGCGGGCGGCACCGAAACGCTCACCTTCTCGTTCTCGCACGGCTGCGACGGCTCGCCGACGACAGCCGTCGCGGTCGACATCCCCGCAGGCGTCGGCAACGCGACGCCCCTCGTGCAGGGCGGCTGGACCATCACGCGCGAACTCGGCACCGACGGCGTGCCGACCCGCGTCGTGTACACCGCCGACACCCCGGTCGAGGACGGGTTCAAAGCGGCCGTCTCGATGGACGTGCTCTTCACCGAGGGCACGGCCGACACGACCCTCGCGTTCCCGGTGACGCAGACGTGTGCGGAGGGCGAGACCGCCTGGACCCAGATCGCCGAGGACGGCGAGGACCCGCACGACCTCGACGCACCCGCGCCACTGGTCGCGGTGGGCGACGTGGCGGATGCGGACGCCGGACACGGTGACGCCGACGGTTCCGGCCACTCATCGGACGACGCGGTCGCAGCCGCCGCAGATGCCGAAGCCGCGGCATCCGTCCCCTCCGCCGACCCGGTCGCGCGCTGGCTGGCGGCCGGCGGACTCGCCGCCGGGATCGCGGCGCTCGTGGTCGTCCTGGTGCGCGGACGCCGCAAGGCCTGACACGAGGCCACGCCGGTCATCGGGCGAGCGCACCCCGCCGCTCGATGACCGGCCCCCATGCGAAGATGGATGCGCCATGCCGACCGACGCGCCTTCGAACCTGCCCCCGGTACTCCGTCCCGACGCGCCGCCGACACACTCGCTCGCAGACCTCGCGGCACGCTTCGCCGTCGACGTCCGCGGTGACGTCGCCGACGCCACGCTGACGGGCCTCACCCTCGCGACCGCCGATCTCCGCCCCGGCGACGTGTTCGTCGCGGTGCAGGGCGTCAACCGCCACGGCGCCGAGTTCTCCGCCACGGCCGCCGAGAAGGGTGCCGTCGCGGTGGTGACGGATGCCGCCGGAGCCGACGCCGCGGCCGCGAGCGGGTTGCCCGTGGTGCTCGTCGACAACCCTCGCGCGGTCCTGGGCGAGCTGTCGGCCTGGGTGTACAGCACGGGCCGCGACGACGACCTCCCCACGCTGTTCGGCACGACCGGCACGAACGGCAAGACGAGCGTCTCGCACCTGCTCGAGGGCATCCTCGGGCAGCTCGGCGTGACGACCGGACTGTCGTCGACCGCCGAGCGCCACATCGCCGGGCAGGTCGTCGTGTCGCGCCTCACGACCCCCGAGGCGTACGAGATGCACGCGCTCCTCGCGCTCATGCGCGAGCGCGGCGTGGAAGCGGTCGCCGTCGAGGTGAGCGCACAGGCGCTCAGCCGCCGTCGCGTCGACGGCATCGTGTTCGACGTCGCCGGCTTCACGAACCTCACCCACGACCACCTCGACGACTACGCCGACATGCGCGAGTACTTCGAGGCGAAGCTCCCGTTGTTCCGCACCGACCGCGCGCGTCGTGCCGTCGTCTGCGTCGACTCCGAGCCCGGAGCCGAGGTCGTCGCGCGCAGCGAAGTGCCGACGGTCACCGTCGGCACGCCTGCCCTCGCGTCGGATCCGGATGCCGCAGCTGCCGCCGACTGGGTGGTCGAGATCCTCGACGAGCGCCAGGTCGGCACCGAGTTCCGCCTCACCGCCCGCGACGGGCGCACGCTGACCACGCTCGTCCCCGTGATCGGCCGGCACATGGCGGCCAACGCCGGGCTCGCGATCGTGATGATCCACGAGGGCGGCTACACCTGGGAGCGCCTGGTGGAGGCTCTCGACGGCGGCCGGATCGAGGCCTACCTGCCCGGTCGCACCGAGCTCGTCTCGGGCGAGACCGGCCCCGCGGTGTACGTCGACTTCGGCCACTCCCCCGACGCCTTCGAGAAGACGCTCTCGGCGGTGCGCCGCGTGACCCCGGGCAAGGTCGTCATGCTGTTCGGCGCCGACGGCGACCGCGACGCCACGAAGCGCCACGACATGGGCCGCACCGGCGTCGAGGGCAGCGACATCCTCGTGATCACCGACCACCACCCTCGCCACGAGGACCCGGACTCGATCCGCGCGACCCTGGTCGAAGGTGCGCGTCGCGCGCAGCCGGATGCCGAGATCCACGAGTTCTCGCCGCCTGAGCGCGCGATCATCGAGGCCGTCGCGCTCGTCGGCGACGGCGACGCGATCCTGTGGGCCGGTCCCGGTCACCAGGATTACCGTGACATCCGCGGCGTCCGCACGCCCTACTCGGCGCGCGAGCTCGCCCGCCGCGCGCTGCGCGAGGCCGGCTGGCCCGTGCCCGAGCCGCACTGGCCGGTGCCGTACCCGGAGCATGAGACCCCGGCATCCGACCCCCTGCGTCCGGTCTATCCGGAGGCCTGAGCCCGCGCCCGCCGGTAGGCGCCGCTCATCGCGTCCTGCGCCGCGCTGACTCCCCGCTCCTCAATTGAGGACGGTCGCCGCTCATCGCGTCCTGCGCAACGCTGACTCCCCGCTCCTCAATTGAGGAGCGTTGCCGAGATGCAGAGACGCTCGCCGATCGCGATCAGCATTCCGGCAACGCTCCTCAATTGAGGACGCGCATCGACCCGGGATGACGGAGACGCCGGGCGGATCAGGATGCTGCGGCGATGACCTTGTCGGCTTTGCGGCGTGCCCAGTCCTCGGCGTCGGCGAGAGCGTCCCGGGTGAGGGCGTCAGGGGCGTCGTGCTTGTCGACCACGCGCTCGATCACATCGATGATGCCGAGGAAGCTCAGGCGTCCTTCGTGGAACGCGTCGACCGCCTGTTCGTTGGCGGCGTTGAACACGGCGGGGTACGTGCCTCCGGCGCGCCCGACCTGCTTCGCCAGGCGCACGGCCGGGAAGGCGGCGTCGTCGAGCGGCTCGAAGGTCCACGAGGTCGCGGTGGTCCAGTCGAGCGGTCGGCCGACCCCGGCAACGCGGTTGGGCCAGTCGAGCCCGAGCGAGATCGGCAGGCGCATGTCGGGAGGCGAGGCCTGCGCGATCGTCGAGCCGTCGACGAACTCGACCATCGAGTGCACGATCGACTGCGGATGCACGACGACATCGATCTCGGAGTAGGGCACGGAGAAGAGCAGATGGGCCTCGATGACCTCGAGGCCCTTGTTGACGAGGGTCGCCGAGTTGGTCGTCACGACGCGGCCCATGTCCCATGTCGGGTGCGCCAGGGCCTCGGCCGGGGTCACGCCCTCGAGCGAGGCGCGGGTGCGGCCCCGGAAGGGACCCCCGGATGCCGTCAGCACGAGCCGACGGACCTCGCTGCGCTCCCCCGACCGCAGCGCCTGTGCGATGGCGGAGTGCTCGGAGTCGACCGGGACGATCTGCCCGGGGCGTGCGACCGCCGTGACGAGGTCGCCGCCCACGATGAGCGATTCCTTGTTCGCGAGGGCGAGCGTGCGACCTGTCTCGAGCGCGGCGAGGGTCGGACCGAGACCGACGGAGCCGGTGATGCCGTTGAGCACGACATCGGCGTCGACATCGCGCACGAGCTGCTCGGCCTCGACAGCCCCGAGTGCGGTGCTCTCGACGCCGAACTCGGTCGCCTGCGCCTCGAGCGTCTCGCGGTCGGATCCCGCAGAGAGACCCACCACCTCGAACCGCCGGGGGTTGGCCCGCACGACGTCGAGCGCCTGCGTGCCGATGGAACCGGTCGAGCCGAGGATGAGGACGCGCCGCATCCGGCCAGCCTATCGCCGGGCCGGATGCGGCCGCCTCGGGTTACTGCTGGGCGGCGGCGCGCTGCACGCCGAGGATGTCGACGACGAAGACGAGCGTCTCGTTCTGCAGCTCGTGGCCGTCCTGAGCGCCGTAGCCGAACTCCGGCGGGATCACGACGAGCACCTGCGAGCCGACCGCCTGTCCTTCGAGCGCCTGCTGGAAGCCGGCGACGACGCCGGTCGTCTGGAAGGCCGAGGGCTGCCCGCGGTCCCAGCTGGAGTCGAAGACGGAGCCGTCCGACCACTTGACGCCGGTGTACTGCACGAACACGGTGTCACCGGACTCGACGAGGGGGCCGTCGCCCTCCTTGAGGTCCGCGATCTGCACCTCGGTGGGCGGCTCGGTGGCCTCGGGGATCGTGATGGTCGGCGCGCCGTTGTCGGCGAGCTCGACGGTCGGCATGCCGTCGACCGGGTCCTGCTCGGCTCCGTCCGCGGTGGTCGGGAGGAAGTCGGTCGTCTCGGCGACGATCACGACGGGCGAGGCGCCCTCGCCGAACGCGCTCCCCGGGATCGACATCGCGACCGTCGAGCCGATCGGCGCGCACTCGAGCGCCGCGACGAACAGCGAGTACTGCTGCGGGTCCATGATGATCGGGACCTCGCCGGAGTCGTCCGCCGACGTCTCGGACGAGTCCTGAAGGACCTCGCCGGTCGATCCGTCGTAGATCGTGTAGAAGCCGCTGACGAGGTCACCCGACACGACGTCGTCGCCGGAGCCCTCGGTCACGATCGTGCGCTCGACGCCCTCGAAGGCGAGGTCGTCGGGGACGGTCGCCGCGAGATCCGCACCGTCGCCCGTGACCTTGATGGCATCGGAGTCCGAACCAGGCTGCGCGTCGAGCAGGCACTCGGAGGAAGCCGTCGACGTCGGCGTCGGAGTGGCGTTCGGATCGGCCGACCCGGTGCACCCGGCGAGCAGCAGAGTCGACACGGCGACGACGGACAGGGCGGCGAACGGGCGAATGCGCACGGAACAACCTCGAGTCAGGGGGAAGGGAAGCCTCCATCCTTTCGCATCTTTCCTCTGTTCGCGCTGGGAAACGGCATGCCGATACCGGAATGCAATCGGGAGTACCCTCTACGGGTGACTTCCGACCTCGTGCCCGGCGCCGAAGACACCGCCGACGAGACGGCGGAAGAACCCGAATCCTCCGCCGTTCCGGCGCGCCGCATGGGCTTCACGTACGCGCTGGGGCGCAGCATCCTGACTCCGCTGGCCAGAATCGTGTACCGCCCTCGGATCGAGGGCAAGGCCAACGTCCCCAAGTCCGGCCCGGTGATCTTCGCGAGCAACCACCTGTCGTTCATCGACTCGATCGCGATCCCGGTCGCGGCACCCCGCCCCGTGCACTTCCTGGCGAAGTCGAGCTACTTCGACAAGCCGGCCTCGCGGTGGTTCTTCACGTCGATCGGCGCGATCCCGGTGCAGCGCGGCGCCGGGCAGGCCGCGCTCGACGCGCTCGACCAGCAGCGCGCCCTGCTCGATGACGGCAAGGCCGTCGCGCTCTACCCGGAGGGCACCCGCTCGCTCGACGGCCGCCTCTACAAGGGCCGCACCGGCGTCGCCTTCCTCGCACTGCAGTCGAGCGCCCGCGTGGTGCCGGTGGGACTCATCGGCACCGACAAGGTCATGCCGGTGGGGGCGAAGAAGCCGTCGTTCCGGCACCGCATCACGGTCAGGTTCGGCGAGCCGCTCGACCTCGCCCACCACGGCCCCGCGTCTTCAGGCAAGGCACGCCGTCTCGCGACGGACGAGATCATGGCCGCGATCCACGCGCTGTCGGGCCAGGAACTCGCGAACGCCTACAACGAGGTCCCCGCGCACAACACGATCGACCGCATCAAACAGGTCCTCCCCCACGAGCGCCGCTGACGCCGTTCGGGCTCGCTGCGTCGGTCAGCGACCGGCAGCGACCAGGATCGTTGGCTCGTGGCGCACCGGGAAGTTCACCGAGTTCGCGATGAAGCACCACTCGTTCGCCTGCGCATGCGCGGCGGCCGCGGCATCCGTCATCGACGCGTCCGCGACGGTCACGCGCGGCCGCAGCACGACCTCGCGGAAGGCGCCGCCGCCGCGGCCGTCCTCGACCATGAGTCCGGAGGCCTCGTCCTCGTAGCCCACGACCACGACTCCTGCCTGCACGCACGCGTGGAGGTACGACAGCAGGTGGCACTCGCTGAGCGACGCCAGCAGCATGTCCTCGGGGTTCCACCGCGACGGGTCGCCGCGGAACGGCTTGTCGGAGGAGGCGAGCAGCGCAGGCTTGCCGTCGATCTCGATGGTCGTCGCCCGGTCGTAGTCCCGGTAGCCCGATGTGCCGGTGCCGCGGTCACCGGTCCACGTCGTCCGGACGGAGTATCGATGCTCGCCCCACATGAGCACAGTCTGTCATGCGGGCGAAGGGCCCCTCCGGCGGTAGGCTGTCGGGGTGCCGCAGACCTTCGCCGCGACCGACGCCGTCGAGCTCGCCGTCGTCGAACGCAGCGGTTTCGTCGAGTCGCGCCACGCCGGCATCGCCATCGTGCTCGCCGCCGACGGCACCATCGCCGAGAAGCTCGGCGATCCTTCGGCGCTGATCCTCCCCCGCTCCAGCCTCAAGCCGCTGCAGGCGCTCGCGTGCCTCTCGGCCGGCGCGCCCCTCGAGGGCGAGCGATTGGGCCTCGCCACCGCGAGCCATTCCGGCACCGACCGTCACGTCGCGGTGGTCCGCGACATCCTGTCGCTCGCCGAACTCGGCGAGGACGCACTGGGATGCCCCGCCGCCTGGCCCGGCGACACGGCGACGCGCGACGAGCTGGTGCGCGAACTCGGACAGCCGTCGCGCATCCGGATGAACTGCTCCGGCAAGCACGCCACGATGCTCCTCACCAGCGTCCTGAACGGGTGGGATCCCGAGAGCTACCTCGCGCCGGATCATCCGGTGCAGATCCTCGTCCGCGAGACCGTCGAACGCCTCATCGGCGAGAAGGTCGCCGCGACCGCCGTCGACGGCTGCGGCGCTCCCGTCTACGCGATGACCCTGTTCGGTCTCGCGCGCGCGATCCACCGGATCGGCAACTCGTCGACGACGTCCCCCTTCGCGCTGCACCGGAGCGCCGGCGCACTCGTCGAGGCGGTGCGCGCCGACCCGTGGACGATCGACGGCCCCGGCCGCGCCGACACGGTCGTCATCGAACGGCTCGGCGTCTTCGCCAAGGGCGGCGCCGAGGGCGTCATGGTGATGGTCGCCCCGAACGGCACGACGGTGGCACTCAAGATGCTCGACGGCAGCGGCCGCGCCGCGACCGCCGTCGCTCTGCGCCTGCTCGAGCGGCACGGCGCGCTGGCGTCGGCGGATGTCGCCGACACGATGTCGAGGCTTCCGCTGGCCGTCACCGGCGGCGGACAGGATGTCGGGGCCATCCGCCCCGCTTTCTAGAGGCGCTCCCACGAGGAGCCCGAGCGCTCCAACGGCGGAGCGGAAAGGATCACACGATGCGGATCAGCGTCCCCACCGAGGTGAAGAACAACGAGTATCGGGTCGCCCTCACACCTGCGGGCGTGCACGACCTGGTCGCCTCCGGCCATGAGGTGTTCGTGCAGCGCGGCGCGGGCGAGGGCTCGTCGATGCCGGATGCCGAGTACGCGGACGCGGGGGCGGTGCTCCTCGACGACGCCGCCGAGGTGTGGGCGCGCGCCGAGCTGCTCCTCAAGGTCAAGGAGCCGATCGCGAGCGAGTACGACTACTTCCGCGACGACCTCGCGCTGTTCACCTACCTCCACCTCGCGGCAGACCGTCCGCTGACCGAGCGCCTCGTCGCCGACGGCGTGACCGCGATCGCCTACGAGACCGTCCAGCTGGCCGGTGGCGGGCTCCCGCTGCTCGCGCCCATGAGCGAGGTCGCCGGGCGTCTCGCCCCGACGGTCGGCGCCGCGACGCTGATGCGCTCCGCCGGAGGCCTCGGCCTGCTGATGTCCGGGGTGCCGGGCACGCGCCCGGCCACGGTCACCGTCATCGGCGGCGGTGTCGCCGGCGCCAACGCCGCGGTGATCGCGGTGGGCATGGGAGCCGATGTCACGGTGTTCGACACCAACGTGCAGCGTCTGCGCTACCTCGACGACCATTTCCAGGGCAGGGTCAAGACCGCGGCGTCGAACCCGCTCGATCTCGATCGGGCGGTCACCGCCTCGGATCTCGTGATCGGCTCGGTGCTGATCCCCGGCGCGAAGGCGCCGAAGCTCGTGACCAACGACATGGTCTCGCGCATGCGGCCGGGCTCCGTGCTCGTCGACATCGCGGTCGACCAGGGCGGCTGCTTCGAGGACACGCACCCGACCACGCACGCCGATCCGACCTTCCCGGTGCACGGCAGCATCTTCTACTGCGTCGCGAACATGCCGGGCGCGGTGCCGAACACCTCCACTTCGGCGCTGACCAACGCCACCCTCCCCTACATCCGCCAGATCGCGCGGCGCGGGTGGAAGGAAGCACTTCGAGCGGATGCTGCGCTCGCGGGCGGTCTCAACACCGTCGGCGGTCGCGTGGTCAACGCGGGCGTGGCGACGGCTCACGAACTCGAGCTCGCCCCGCTGGACGCCGCCCTGGTCTGACGCGGTCCCGGCTTCAAAAGCCCCGGACTCCTTCGGGGGTCCGGGGCTTCTGCCTGCCTGCAGGGGTGCGCGTGTCTGCGCCCTGGCGGAGACTGGGGGGATGACGGACGCGCACGTGTGGACGGTGGAGGATCACCTAAAGGATGCGGACCCCGCCGCGGTGAAGCTGTGGCACCGCATCGACGAGCTGATCCGGTCGTTCGGCCCGGTGACGCACTCGGTCGCGAAGACGACGATCACGTTCAAGGGACCGCGCCGCGGCTTCGCCGGCGTCAGGCCGTGGCGCGCGGGAGTGCGCGGCTACTTCGACATCATGCGCAAGCTCCCGCCCGACCCCCGCATCCTCAGCGCGTCGCCGTACGGACGACGTCTCTTCGTGCACCAGTTCCGCCTCGCCGACGAGGGCGAATTCGACGAGGACGTCGCGGCCTGGCTGCGCGAGGCGTACGACGTCGGGTGCGGAGCCCACCTCGGCCCGTGACGGCGTGGCGCCGAACGGCGGCGCTCGGGCTCAGACGAGCCCGCCGTCGATCGACCGGGCGAAGTCTGCCGGGTCCTCGGGGACGAGCACCGGCGTGTCGCGGTTGAGGCTCTCGCCCCGGAAGAACGCCTTCGCCCGGGGGAACAGGAACCACAGGACCATGAGCAGCACGCCGAATGCGAGCGAGCCGATGCCCAGGACGAACGTGCCGCCGATGCCCAGCAGGACGGTGTAGCCGTAGTCCACGTCGTACATGTCGATCGCCGACTGCACGAACGCGTACGTCAGCATCAGCGACCCCAGCAGCGGGAAGAGGAACCGGTAGAAGAAGTTCCTCGCGCTGTTGAACAGCTCCCGCCGGAAGTACCACACGCAGGCGTAGCCGGTGATGGCGTAGTAGAAGGCGATCGCGAGCCCGAGGGACAGGATGGAGTCCTGCAGGATGTTGTCGCTGATCAAGGTCATGCCGACGTAGTAGACGATCGCGACGACGCCCATGACGAGCGTCGAGAACGACGGCGTCTTGTACCGCGGGTGCACCGTGGCGAACCGGCGGGGCAGCGCCTTGTAGGCGGCCATCGAGAGCGTGCCGCGGGCCGTCGGCAGGATCGTGGTCTGCGTGGACGAGATCGCCGAGATCATCACCGCGACCACCAGCACCCAGCCCAGCGGCCCGAGCAGGCCGTCCTTGATCGCGAGGAAGAAGTCGTCGGCGTTCGCCTCGTTGCCGAGGCCCGTCCCCGTCTCGCCGAGACCTGCGTACATCATCGCGGCCACCGTCACGCCGACATAGGTGAAGAGCAGGATGACCGTCGTCAGCAGAGCCGCACGACCGGGGATGCGCTTGGGGTCCTTGGTCTCCTCGTTGAGGGCGAGGCACGTGTCCCAGCCCCAGTAGATGAAGAGCGCGAGCAGCACCGCCTCGACGAATCCGCTCCACTCGGTGAACGCGAACGGGTTGAACCACGACCAGTCGAACGGCGTCGGGTCCGGCGCCGTGCCGGCGAAGAACTGCCAGAGCGCGGCCACCACGAAGATCGCGAGGGCGAGGTACTGGATCGCCAGCAGCACGTTCTGGATGCGCTCGCCGATCTCGACGCCCCTCCAGCTCACCCACGTCATCGCGGCGATGAACACCACCCCGGTCGCCGTGACGAGCGGGACGTTGTCGGCGAGGAGTGCATCCTCGGGATTGCCCACGATGCCGTCCACGAGCGCCCAGAAGTAGATGCCGGCGATCTGCGCGAGGTTCGCCAGCACGACCATGCCTGCGACGGCGACGCCCCATCCGCCCATCCAGCCGACCCAGGGCCCGAAGGCCTTGGTGCCCCACGTGAAGGTGGTGCCGCAGTCGGGGACGTCGTTGTTGAGCTCGCGATAGGCGAAGGCGATGAAGAGCATCGGGATGAACGCGATGACGAACGCGATGGGCGCCTGCGCTCCGACCGCCAGCACGACGAACCCGAGGGTCGCCACCAGGGAGTAGACGGGCGCGGTCGACGCGAGGCCGATGACGGTGGAACCCCACAGGCCCAGCGTGCCCGCGGCGAGTCCCTTGCCTTCGGGGCGGTGCAGATCGATCGGGGATGTAGCCACATGGTGACGCTATGGCGTGCGAGAAGCACGGGTCAAGACACCTGCCCGACGGTCAGGCCAGACATCTCACGACGGGAGGACAATGCGCACGGGATCCGCTCCGGCCGAGGTGAGCCACGCGCGCGCGGAACCGGGCTCGCAGTACGGCGGTGCCCCGCGGAATCCCGTGAGGACGCGGAGCTCGGACGCGCACGACGCGTCGATCACGAGGTCGTGGTCGCCGCGCACATCGGCGAGCAGGCGCCACTGCCGCTGCCAGTCGTCGGGCTCCCCCACGACGACCACGCGTCCCGTGGCCGCGGCACCCGGCTCCGCCACGTAAGCCTCCACGCCGAGCACCCGCACGCCGCGCTCCTCCCAGGCGGCGAGCGCGCGTCGGCCGGCAGGCGAGCGCCGAGCGACGACTCCGGTGAGCGCGGCGGAGGGGATCCACGCAGCGTCGGCCTCGAACGGCTCACGGGGCGCGGACGGCGCCAGCGCGAGCTGGAGCGGGCGTCCGTCGAGTCGCCCCCGCCCGGCAGGCGCGGCCGGATCGAACGTCGAGGGATCGCCGCCGGCCGATGCGTGATCGACGCGCGTGGCGTACGACAGCATGAGCCGACGCGGGAAGAGCTCGGCGATGCGCGACATGGGACCGGTCAGCCGGTGTGCACCCACCACCATGAGCACGCCGGCGTCGGCGGCCCGGCGCACGAGCCCTTCGATGCGCTCCGTGACGATCTGCGCGTACTCGGGCGGAAGCCGCAGTGCGACCCCGTCGAAGTCATCGACGAGCACTGCAGAACCGGGGCGCGGCAGCTCCTCGTGCAGCGCGGCGACGGCATCCCAGAGCCGCTCGGGGTGGGCCGGCAGGCGCACCGCCGCCCCGCGCAGCTGGGCTTCGACGAGGTCGAGCGCGTTCGACACCCCGGACGCCGGGCCTCCGAGCACCAGCAGCCCCCGGTCGGACGGGCCCAGGAACGCGACCGGCTGCCGCTGGCGCTCGGGCTCGTCGGCCAGCCCGAGAAGCACGGCGCCCGCGGGAGGGGCAACCCGCTCCGCCATCGAGCGATCCACGAGATCGTCGAGGGTCAGCAGTCCCGGCAACTCGGGCAGCCAGGGCCGACGGGGCGCACGGCGCCCGATCCGGAGCGCGGCCGCCGCGACGTCGTCGGGGCCGGACAGCGCGATGCGCAGCTGCTGCGGACTCGCATCGCCGGCGCGGCGGACGAACGCCGTTCCACGACCCGAGACCCCGCCGGGCAGGCGCGCGGCATCCTCCGTGCCGAGCAGTGCGCGACTGTCCGCCGCGTCGGTCACGCGCAGGCTGATGCGCAGCGGGCAGTTCGCCACCAGGTTGTCGCGGATCACCCCCGCCGCTCGCTGTGTGCCGAGGATGAGATGGATCCCGAGGGCTCTGCCGCGCGCCGCGAGATCGGCGAACAGGCCGTGCAGCTCGGGGTGGTCGCCCAGGAGAGCCGCGAACTCGTCGACCACCACGACGAGCCGCGGCAGCCGTACCCGCGGGTCGCCGATGTCACGGGCGCCGGCCGCGGCGATCGCCGCTTCGCGCCGGCGGAGCTCGGCCCGCAGGCTCTCGATGGCGCGGCGGGCGCCCGAACCGTCGAGGTCGGTGATGACCCCGGTGACATGGGGAACGCCGGCGAGGCCGTCGAACGCCGTGCCGCCCTTGAAGTCCGCGAGCAGGAAGGTCACCTCGTCTGCAGAGCGGGTGGCGCAGAGCGCGAGGATCCAGGTGATCAGCAGCTCGCTCTTGCCGGCCCCGGTGACTCCCGCGACCACCGCGTGAGGTCCGTCGGCGACGAGGTCGACGAGCACCGGCTCGCCACGACTCGCGCCGATGACCGCAGGGAGCCCGCCCACCGTTGCCGGCACGGCGGCCAGCAGCGGCGCCAGCGCGATCGGCTCCGGCGCCCCGCGCCGCAGTCCCAGGCTGTGCGCCGCGCGGGTGGCGAGCTCGGCGGCGATCTCCTCCGCCTGTCCCCGGGACACCGCCTCGACGCGCACCGGGACGACCTCGCCGGCGTGCTCCAGACGCGCGACGCCTGGCGAGGAGATCGTGAGCACCGCCTGGCACCTCGGTGGGAGCGGCGCACCGCGTCGACCGCGCGCGATGACGAGATCGGCGTCCGCAGGGACCAGTTCACCGGGGCCGACGACCGCCAGCTGTGATCCGCCCCGGCCGTCGCGGTGCGGCAGCGCGTCCATCCAGTCGAGACCGCGCCCGAGCGGCGGGGCGACATGCAGCTCGTCCGGGGCGAACGCGAGGCACGCCTGCAGGACGAGCGCCCGCTGAACGGCGGCCGCCAGCGTCTCACCGCCCACCACAGCCACGCCGGCGGCGAGAGGGAGCGTCACCGGCGCCCCCGAGACGCGGGCCGCGCGGCGACGCAGCTCCGCAGCACCCGGATCCCCGTCTCCGCCGGTCACGCGGACGACGCTCGCGCGCTCGCCCTCGCCGACCACGAGGCACGCATCGCGGCCGCCGCGCCAGATCTCGCCGTCGCGGGTGACGAGGCGCGCGACATCGGGGTGCCGCGCCCACAGCTGCGCCCGCTCGCTCTCGTGGCGCGCCGTCACGGCAGAGGCGACCTCGTCGCGGGCGCGCATCGCGTCGGCTGCGGCGCGCCGCCCGTCGCGGCGCGCGGCGCGGCGTGCGTCGAGCATGGTCGCCGCCGCGATCAGCGGGCCGAGGAGCGCGAACCAGAGGGAGAAGAGGGAGCCGGTGACGAGCCAGAGCGCGACGGCGCCGACCACGGGCACGATCGCGGCCACGAGCGGCAGCGGGGGGCGCGGCGGAGGGTTCCACGCCACAGGGAGGGCGAGCGGCTCATCGTCGAGAACGCCACCGGTCGCGAGGGTCGAAGGAACGGTCGAGCGCATGCGCCCAGTCCAGCGCAAGCCCGATCGATCCGGAGCCCGGCAAGCAGGATCTGTGGATCCCGGAGGTCAGTCCTCGTCTGTGGAGGAGTCGTGGTCGGCCGGGCGACCCACATCGAGGACGATGATGGTGATGTTGTCGCGGCCGCCGTTCTCGAGCGCCGCCTCGAGCATGGCGGATGCCGCGTCGCCCGCGTCGGGGTTCTCCTCGAGGAAGTGGCGGATCCCGTAGTCGGTGAGCTCCTTCGTCAGCCCGTCGGAGCAGATGACGAAGCGGTCGCCGTCGAGCGCGTCCAGCCGCACGTAGTCGGGTGTGACGCCCTCGCTCGGGCCCACGGCGCGGGTGATGACGTTGCCGTACGGGTGGTTCTCGGCCTCTTCGGGACTCAGTCGTCCTGCGGCGACGAGTTCCTGCACGACCGAGTGGTCGGTGGTGATCTGCACGATCGCGCCATCGCGCACGAGATACACCCGCGAGTCGCCGATGTTCAGCGTGACCCAGTGGGCGGCATCCCCCGAGGTGTCGAGGAACACGCCGGTCACCGTGGTGCCCGTGCCGTCGTCCGTGGCCTCCGGGTGCGACGCGATGTCCTTGACGGCGCGCGCGAGCGCCTTCTCGATGGTCTTCGGCGTCACCGTTCCGCTGTCGGCGACGGCGTGGAGTCGCTCGATCGCGCTCGCGCTGGCGATCTCGCCCCCGACATGCCCACCCATGCCGTCGGCGACGACGAACAGCGGATACGCCGCGAACATCGCATCCTGGTTCACCTCGCGGCGGCGTCCGGTGTCGGTCACGGCGGCCCAGGAGAGCTCGAGCACGCCACCGGGAACCGGGACGGCGAGAGACTGGGTGGAAACTTCGGGCACGCCCTGTCCTCCCCGTCGGAATACGCCGGAACCCTTCGCCCCCGCGTCCTCACATACTAGTGGGTTACTCGACGGCGTCTTCGGACTCGGCGAGCGCTTCGACGACGATCTGCGCCGTCGTGGGCGGTGGCGACAGCGGCACGGTCGGCACCTCGACCACTTCCTCCTCTTCGGCCGCGCCCTCGAACTGCGCGTTGTAGAGGCGCCAGTACGCGCCCTTCTGCGCGAGCAGCTCGTTGTGCGGCCCCTGCTCGACGATCGCGCCGTTCTCCATCACGAGGATGAGGTCGGCGTCCCGGATCGTCGACAGCCGGTGCGCGATCACGAACGCCGTCCGATCCTCGCGCAGGCGCGACATCGCTCGCTGGATGAGCAGCTCGGTGCGGGTGTCCACCGACGACGTCGCCTCGTCCAGGATGAGGATGCGCGGATCGGCCAGGAACGCCCGGGCGATCGTCACGAGCTGACGCTCGCCCACGCTGAGGTTGGTGGCCTCGTCGTCGAGCATCGTGTCGTAGCCGTCGGGCAGCGCGTGCACGAAGCGGTCGACGTAGGCCGCCGTCGCCGCCGCGACGATCTCCTCCTCGGACGCCTCCGGTCGCCCGTACGCGATGTTCTCGCGGATGGTGCCCGCGAACAGCCACGTGTCCTGCAGCACCATCCCGGTGCGCGCGCGGAGGTCGTCGCGCGTCATGCGCCGGGTGTCGACGCCGTCCAGCACGATGCGGCCCGCGTCCACGTCGTAGAAGCGCATGATGAGGTTCACGAGCGTCGTCTTGCCGGCGCCGGTGGGCCCGACGATCGCGACGGTGCTGCCGGGCCGCGCGGCGAGCGTCAGCGAGTCGATGAGCGGCTTGTCCGGCGTGTACCGGAAGGAGACGTCCTCGAACTCCAGCCTGCTCGCCGACTCCGGCGCCGTCTCGGCCGGGTCGTCGTCGGGCGTCTGCTCCTCTTCGTCGAGCAGTTCGAACACGCGCTCGGCGCTGGCGACGCCGGACTGCAGCAGGTTCGCCATCGATCCGAGCTGGCTGAGCGGCTGGGTGAACTGCCGGGAGTACTGGATGAACGCCTGCACGTCGCCGATGGACATGAGCCCCGCGGCGACCTGGAGTCCGCCGACGACCGCGATCGCGACGTACACGAGGTTGCCGATGAACATCATCGAGGGCATGATCACGCCCGAGAGGAACTGCGCCCCGAAGCTCGACCGGTACAGCTCCTCGTTCTCGGCGCGGAAGTCCGCCTCCACCTCCTTCTGGTGGCCGAACACCTTCACGACCGAGTGGCCGGAGAACGTCTCCTCGACCCGGGCGTTGAGCACGCCTGTCGTCTTCCACTGCTGCACGAAGAGCTTCTGCGAGCGCTTGGCCACGAGCACGGTGATGAGGATGGTCAGCGGGATGGTGACGAGGGCGATGACCGCCAGCAGCGGCGAGATGATGAACATCATCGTGAGCACGCCGATCACGGTCAGCAGGGAGATGACGACCTGCGACAGGGTCTGCTGCATCGTCTGCCCGATGTTGTCGACGTCGTTCGTGACGCGGCTGAGCAGCTCGCCGCGCTGCACGCGGTCGAAGTACGACAATGGCAGGCGGTGCACCTTGTCTTCGACCTGCAGACGCAGCCGGTGCATCGCGCGCTGCACCACGCCATTGAGGATGCGCGCCTGCAGCCAGCCGAAGAGGCTCGAGAACACGTACACGAGCAGCACCAGTGTCAGGATCCGCGCGAGCTGGTCGAAGTCGATGCCCGCTCCCGGCACGAAGTCCATCGCGGCGACCATGTTCGCCTGGTCCTGGTTGCCCGAGGCGACGAGCTGGTCGACGACCTGCTGCTTGGTCACGCCCGCCGGCACCTGCAGCGAGATGAAGCCCGCGAACACCACGTTCGTGCCCTCGCCGAGCAGCTTCGGGCCGATCACCGAGAGCGTGACCGACAGGATGCTGAACACGAGCACCACGACCAGCAGCAGCCTGTCGGGGCGCAGGGTCGCGAGCAGGCGCTTCGCGCTCGGACCGAAGTTCTGCGCCTTCTCGCCACCCGTCGCCTGCCCCATCGGTCCGCGGCCGATCGGCATGCGCTGCGGCGCCGCCCGCCCCGGCCCGCTCATGCCGCCGCCTCCGCCGCGAACTGGGATTCCACGATCTCGCGGTACGTCTCGTTGGTCTCGACGAGGTCGTCGTGCGTGCCCATCCCGACGATGCGGCCGTGATCGAGCACGAGGATCTGGTCGGCGTGCTGGATCGTCGAGACGCGCTGCGCGACGACGAGCCGGGTCGCGTCGGGCAGGTGGGTGTCGAGCGCGCGGCGGAGCGCAGCATCCGTCCTCAGATCCAGCGCCGAGAACGAGTCGTCGAAGATGTACGACTCGGGGCGTTTCACGAGCGCCCGCGCGATCGCGAGGCGCTGGCGCTGCCCACCCGACACGTTCGTGCCGCCCTGGGCGATCGGCGCCTCGAGCCCCTCCGGCAGCGCGCGGACGAAGTCGGCCGCCTGCGCGAGCTCGAGCGCGGTCCACAGCTGCTCGTCGGTCGCGTCGTGGTCGCCGTAGCGCAGGTTCGACGCGATCGTGCCCGAGAACAGGAAGGCGCGCTGCGGGACGAGTCCGACGCGCGTCCAGAGCTCATCGGGGTCGTAGTCGCGCACGTCGACGCCGTCGACGCGGACGCTGCCGGCGGTCACGTCGAACAGTCGCGGCACGAGGCTGACGAGCGTCGTCTTGCCCGATCCGGTCGAGCCGATGACCGCCGTCGTCGTGCCGGGCTCGACCGTGAAGGTCACGTCGTGCAGCACGGCCTCCTCGGCGCCGGGGTACGCGAAGTCGACATGGTCGAACTCGATCCGGCCGTAAGGAGCGGGAGCGGATGCTGCGGCCTCGGGCGCCGACACCGACGGCGCGGTTTCGAGCACCTCGCCGATGCGGTTCGCGCACACCGCGGCGCGCGGGATCATCACGAACATGAAGGTCGCCATCATCACGCCCATGAGGATCTGCATGAGGTAGGTGAGGAACGCGAACAGCGTGCCGATCTGCACGCCGTTGTTCTGCACCTGGAAGGCGCCGAACCAGATGACCGCGACGCTCGAGACGTTCATGACGAGCATCACCGCGGGGAACATCAGCGCCATGAGGTTGCCGGCGCGCAGGCCGGTCGCCTTCACGTCGTCGCTCGCCGACTCGAAGCGTGCCCGCTCCTCGCGCTCGCGCACGAACGCCCGCACGACGCGGATGCCGCTCAGCTGCTCGCGCATGATCTGGTTGACGCGGTCGATGCGCTTCTGCATCTGGGTGAACGCCGGCACCATGCGCCACACGATGAGCCCGACGATGATGAGCAGCACCGGGATCGCCACCGCCATCAGCCACGACAGGCCGACGTCCTGGCTGATGGCCATGATCACGCCGCCGATCGCGAGCATCGGCGCCGAGATCATGAGCGTCGCCGACACCTGCACCAGCATCTGCACCTGCTGCACGTCGTTGGTGTTGCGCGTGATGAGCGACGGGGCGCCGAACTGACCGACCTCCCGCTGCGAGAACGCGACCACGCGATGGAACAGGTCGCCACGGAGGTCCCGGCCCATGCCCATCGCGAGGCGCGACCCGAAGTACACCGCGACGATCGCGCACACCACCTGCACGAGGCTCACGATCAGCATGACGCCGCCGGTCGACCAGATGTACGGGATGTCGCCG
Organism: Microbacterium sp. C23T; assembly: GCF_053345975.1. Classification (NCBI taxonomy): domain Bacteria; kingdom Bacillati; phylum Actinomycetota; class Actinomycetes; order Micrococcales; family Microbacteriaceae; genus Microbacterium; species Microbacterium sp. C23T. Next base: position 46,684 of record NZ_JBKFBD010000037.1, read on the forward strand.
GTGACGACGCCGTTGTCGATGATGTCGGCGTTCAGGGTCGGCAGCCACAGCGACGCGATCGACTGCGCCAGCTGGAAGACGACCACCGCCACGATGAGCGGCCACGCGGGACTCAGATACCGCACCAGGAGCTTGCCGAGCACGACGGTCCTTTCCGGCGCGCGGAGTCGTCCGCTCACACGGACCGCGCACGGATAGCGACGCTACGCCTGCGTGCGCGCCGCCGACAGTCCGGCGCCTACGCCGTCGGCGAACTCACCCGACGCGGTGCGTCGCGTCGTCAGGCGGCGGCCTCCGGCGGCGGGAACAGCGCGTCGATCGCCGCGAGGTCCGCGGCCGTCGGAGTCCACGCCGAGGCCGCCGCGGCATTCGCCCGGACCTGCTCGGGAGTGGTCGCACCGGCGATGACGCTCGAGAGCGCCGGACGCGACAGCAGCCACCCGAAGGTCGCCTCGAGCATCGTGATGCTCCGCTCGTCGCAGAACGCCTGATACCCCTCGAGCGCCTCCCACGGCGCATCGTCGTAGATGTGGCGACGCTGCCGGATGATGCGCGTGTCGGCGGGCGCCGCATCCCGCGTGAACTTCCCGGTCAGCAGCCCGTTGTGGAGTGGGAAGTAGGGGAAGAAGCCGAGACCGTAGCGCTCGACGGCCCGCAGCACGTTCCGCTCGGCACCGCGCGCCAGCAGGCTGTACTCGTTCTGCGCCGACACGAAGGGCACGCCGTGGCGCATGAGCGCCGTGAAATGACCCTCCGCCACCTGCCAGCCCGAGAAGTTCGTGTGCCCGATGTAGCGCACCTTGCCCTCGCGAACGAGGTCGCCGAGCGCGTCGAGCGTCTCCTCCATCGGCGTGTCGTTGTCGGGCACGTGCAGCTGGTACAGGTCGATCCAGTCGGTCTTGAGACGGGTGAGGGATGCCTCGACCGCGCGCCGGATGTACGACCGCGAGCCCTTCGCACCCGACGACGGGTAGCCCATGTCGCGTCCCGGGTGACCGAACTTGGTCGCGAGGATCACCTGGTCGCGCCGGCCCTGGAGCGCCTCACCCATGAGCGTCTCGGACTGACCCGGTTCGCCGCCGTACATGTCGGCGGTGTCGAGGAACGTCACGCCGGCGTCGATCGCCGCGTCGAGCACCTCGCGCGTGCCGTCGAGGGTCTCGGTGCGGGTACCGGGGCGACCGAAGTTGTTGCAGCCGAGGCCGACGGCGGAGACGAGCAGGCCGGAGGCGCCGACACGGCGCAGGGGAACAGTCGAGGTCATGCCCTCCACGCTATCTCCGGCGACGGATGCTTCGGCCCCCGCACAACGCGACAGCCCCTCGCCGTCCGGGGAGGGGGTGGCGGTTTGGGTACGGCC
>NZ_JBKFBD010000038.1:0-46172 GCF_053345975.1 Microbacterium sp. C23T
CGGTGTCGATCGAGATGGGGAACGCCTTCGCGAGCGCGTTGCGCGTCGAGCCGTCCGGCTCGGGAACGGTGATCCCCGTCGCCTTCGTCTGGTAGGGCAGCTGCCGACGCACGGCCCGCGCGAAAGTGCCGGGGGGCCCCCCCCCCCGGGGGCGGCAGGCGCCGGCGGCGCCTGCCCCCACCCGGCCGCGGCGAGCCCGCCCGCCGCGGAGACGCCGACGAGGAAATTGCGTCGACTCAGACCCGAGTGGGGCGGGTTCGCCGCCGTGGTCCCGAGGTCGTGGTCGGATGCGTGATCAGGCATGTTTTCTCCCATGGCGAGGATCGAACCACGCTCCCGGGCACGCCGACAAGGGTCCGCGGATGAGGAAACTCTCAGCAATCGCTCCGACCGGCAGCGGTGCTCAGCCCCGGGCGGCGGCCACAGCTTCCGCCACGATCCCCGGATCGGTCACGTCGTGCCCGTCCGAACCGCCGCCGGGTCCCGCGGGCGCGCCGAGGCCGGCGCGCCGGCGCGCCGAGAGATGCACGGCGCCCACGCCGGCGTGGACGAGGTGGCGGATATCGGCCGGCGCCACTCCCCCGCCTGCCGTCACTTCGAGGTCCGGCCCGGCGAGGCGTGCGTACGCCTCCAGGCGGTCGATCCCCCGGATGCTGCGTTCCGCGCCCCCCGACGTCAGCACCCGGCCGACGCCCTCGGCCAGGAGGGTCTCGAACACCTCGGCGCTGCGCGGCGACGCGTCGATCGCACGGTGGAACACGAGCGTCGCCGGGCCCGCGGCATCCGTCCACCGGCGAAGCGCCTCGCGGTCGGCGCGGCCGTCGCCCTCGAGCGCGCCGACCACGACGCCGCCCACACCCCGCGCGACGCAGGCGCGGATGTCGGCCGTGACGACCGCGACCTCGTCGGCGTCGTACACGAAGCCGCCGCCCCGGGGACGCACCAGCACGTTCACCTTCTCGGCGCCGACCGCGTCGCACACGGCCTCGATCGACCCGATCGACGGCGTGAGACCGCCGACGACGAGCGCCTGGCAGAGCTCGAGCCGATCGGCACCCGCCTCGATCGCCGTACGGGCGCCCGCGGTGTCCTGCACGGCGATCTCGACGGCCGCGCGCATCACAGCTCGACCCGGAGGGCGATCGCCGGATCGGCGCGGAAGGCATCGGGGACGGTCGCGTGCGAGCGGCCATCGGGCGTGCGCTCGAGCGCCGCCTCGGAGCCGTCCGCCCAGCGCGCGGGTCGTCCGGCGAGCTCCTCCGGAAGATCGAACTCGCCTGCGGCGGGGTCGAGCGCGATCACGTTCACCACCCCCTCCGCGGCGGTGTAAGCGCGCGGCGCGCCGGTCTCCTCATACGCGCGCACCCACGGACGCGTGGCGTAGATCGCGTCGCCGTCGCGGCGGAGCCACGCGCCGAGCTCCCGCATGGCGCGTTCCTGCAGCTCGGGGATCGATCCGTCGGCGCGCGGGCCGACGTTGATCAGGAGGTTGCCGTTCTTGCTCACGACGTCGGCGAGGAGGCGGATGAGGGCGGCGCCCGACAGCGAATGACTCGCATCCTCCGCCTGGTTGTAGCCGAAGGAGTACCCGAGACCGCGCGTCGACTCCCACGGCTCGGCGACGATGTCGGCGACGTGGGTGTACTCGCGGGTGAGGAAGCCGTGCCGAGGCACGCCCCAGCGGTCGTTCACGGTGCCGTCCGGCACGGCAGCGAGGTACCGGCGCAGCAGCGCGGCGACCGCGTAGTCCTGCTGCCCCTTGCCGCCGTCCGGCCATTCGATGTCGTTCCAGAGCAGGTCGGGGCGGAAGCGATCGACGAGCTCGTCGAGCTGGGCGGCGGCGTACCGCGAGAACCACTCGTCCGCACGGCGGAAGCGGAAGAGGTCGGTGTCGGACTCGATCGGCGGGTAGTCGCTCACGTGCCAGTCCAGCGCACCCGAGAAGTAGACGCCGAACCGCGTACCGGCGCGACGCGTCGCGTCGTGGAGCTCGGCGATCAGGTCGCGGCGTGGGCCGCGGCGGGCCGCGCTGAACGACGTCGTCGCGGTGTCCCACAGGCAGAAGCCGTCGTGGTGCTTCGTCGTGGGGACGACGTACCGCGCGCCCGCGTCGACGAGCGCGTCGACGAAGGCGTCGGCGTCGAACCCGCCCGGATTCCACTGGTCCGCGAGGTCCTCGTAGCTCGTGCCGGTGCCGTACAGCTCCTGGTGGCGCCGCCACGTCGGGCTGCCCGCGATGCGCACCGTGTTGGCATACCACTCGGCGTACTGGTGGTGGGCATAGGCGTCCTCGGCGGGCACTCCCCCGGGAGGGTGGGCCGGCGCCCATGCAGGCACGGAATAAAGGCCCCAGTGCACGAAGAACCCGAGCTTCGCGTCGCGGTACCACTCGGGGACCGGAGTATCGGGGTACTCGGGCGCCGCGTCGCCGAGATCGGGTCCGGTGCGGGTCTCGAAGTTCATGCGCGTGCCTCCGTGCCGCGGCGTCGGGTGACCAGTGCCGCAAGATCCGGCTCGTCGTCGGTCGTGGCGAACGGGTAGGTGCCGGGGCGCAGCCGGGAGTGGCCGAGGCGCAGCAGATCCTGGTCGACACCCCCGGGTGTGAGCGCGAGCGTCCATCCCGCGGCGAGATCGTAGAGCTCGGGCTCGAGATAGCCGATCTTCACGATCACGATGTCGGCCGTCTCGGGGTCGAGTCCCAGCATCCGGAAATCGTCGAGGTGGTGGAAGGGCTTGCGCCGCTCCGTCACGATCGCGTGCACGGCGCCGCGGCGCACCACGACCTGCGTGCCCGCGACCGGATCGCCGCCGGTGATCGAGACGATCTCGCCGGTGACCTCGACGGGCCCGCGCGGACCGGGATCGACACGCCCGCCCACGTGCACCGTGACCGTGGCGCCGATCCCCGCCGCCTCGGCGGCGCGCACCGCCTCCGGATCGAAGACGGATGCCGCGAGCACCGTGCGCGACGCATCCTGAAGGTCGGCCCGCTCGAGCAGACGTCCGAGGGTCCACGAGACGTCTCCGGCGCCGCCCGCCGTCGGGTTGTCGCCGGAATCCGAGATCACGTAGGGCCTCGGCGCGTCGTCGGCCAGGGCCAGATCGAGCGCCTCATCGAGGCTCGCGGTCGGACCCACGAAGACGAAGTCCGCGCGCGCGTCCCAATACCGCTGTCCGAGTCGCTCGGCTTCACGCGCGATCACCGCCGGGTCGTCGCCGGTCACGATGACCGTGGCGTGGCAGCGGGGCTCGTCGGCCCACGCGTACCCCACCCACACGGCGGCGTCGACGACGCCCTCGAGCTCCTCGACATCCGGGATGGTGCCGTACAGCCCCTTGGCGGGCTCGAGCCGCGTGCTCGTCTTCTCGCCGGGCAGCAGCACCGGAACGCGCACCCACGCCTTGTGGGGGCGTCGCGCATCCGGGTCGGCGCCCGAAGCCGCGCGCAGCCGCTCGAGCAGATTGTGCACCGCGCGCTGCTTGGTGTTCATCCAGTCCTCGTGCGGCGCCATCCGGTAGCACGTGATGAGGTCTACGGCGTCGAACAGGGCGTCCGACACGTTGCCGTGCAGATCCATCGATGCCGACACGAGCGTGTCGGGACCGAGCGCCTCGCGCACGGCGGTCGCGAGGTCGCCCTCGGCGTCGTCCATGCCCACGACGCTCATCGCTCCGTGGATGTCGAAGAAGAACGCGTCGAACGGGCCCTCCGCGCGGATCCCCTCGACGATCGCCTGCTTCATGCGCGCGTACGTCTCCGGGTCGACAGCCCCACCGGGCAGGGAGCGCCCGTGGGTGAGCGGAACCCAGGCCGCAGCATCCCGCAGCTCCTCCCCCTCGGCGAGGAAGGGGTAGTACGCGAGCAGCTCGTCGCCGGTGCGGATCGTGAACGCCTCGTCGCCCGAGATATGCGGGGAGAACGTGCTGGACTCGATCGAGATGCCACCGATGCCGATGCGCGGGCGCGCGAGCCCCGACGGGTGGAGCGGGCCCAGCGGGCCCTTCCAGATCTGGTCGTGGTCAGGACGCGACGTCACGGAGGAGCTCACCTTCTGCGAACTGTTCGGAGGGGATGGACCGATCGGATGCCGCCACCATCGCCGCGGCGCCGAGCACGACCGCGTCGCCGCGCAGCGCGCCGGGGACGATGCGCAGGGGGGCGCCGGACACCGGCGGATCGGTCAGGAGGGTGGCATCGACGGCAGGAGCGAGCAGGTCCCATGCGGATACCACCCCGCCCCCGACCACCGCGAGCGGCACGTCGACGAGGGTCGCGGCGGAGATGCACGCGAGGGCGACCGCCCGACCGGCGTCGTCGAACACCGCCTTCGCCGCCGGGTCGCCGATTCGCGCCCGATCGGCCACGACCCGCGCTGACACGACGCCATCGCCGGTCGCCGCCGCATAGCGGCGCGCGATCGAGGTGCCCGAGGCCAGGGTCTCGAGGTGACCGGTGCGGCCACAGGTGCAGACGAGATCGCCGTAGCCCGGAGTGTGGCCGATCTCGCCGGCGGCTCCGTAGGGACCGTGGCGGAGTCGGCCGTCGAGCACGAGCGCTCCGCCGACGCCGGTGCCGAGCATCACGCCGAGCACGTCGGCGCCCCGCCCCGAGCCCCATGCGGTCTCGCCGAGGAGGAAGGCGTTCACGTCGTTCTCGACGCGCACCTCGACCTCGAGCCTGTCACCGAGCCGCTCGCCGAGCGGGAATCCCGCCCAGTCGACGAACATGTCCGACGCGGCGCGGATCGCACCGCTGCGCGGGTCGACGACCCCCGCCGCGCCGACGCCGACCGCATCGGGACGCACGCCCGCGTCATCGACGAGCTCCTCGACCAGGAGCGCCGCCGTCTCGGCCATCGCGGCGCCACCGGTGCGGGCCGGGGTGTCGCGCGTCGCGCGCGCCAGCACCGTGCCGTCCGCGGCGACGAGGGCGCCGGCGGTCTTCGTGCCCCCGATGTCGATGCCGGCGACGACGGCGGGGGCCTCTGCGCACCCGCTCATCGGCCGCCCAGCCCGGCCATCGCGATGCCCTTCACCAGGTGCTTCTGCAGGACGATCACGAGGATCGTGGTGGGGATCATCGAGATGATCGCGGCCGCCATCTGCAGGTCCCAGCGCGTGCCGGTGAGGCCCGAGAAGCTGGCGAGGCCCACGGGGAGCGTGCCCAGTGTCGCGTAGTCGACCGTCACGATGAGCGGCCAGAGGTAGCTGTTCCAGAACGACAGGAACGTGAACACCGCCAGCACCGCCACCGCCGACTTGGACAGCGGAAGGATGATCTGGAGGAACGTGCGCACCGGACCCGACCCGTCGACCCGGGCAGCCTCTTCGAGCTCGAACGGGATGCCGCGGAAGAACTGACGCATGAGGAAGGTGCCGAACGCCGTGAAGGCGAACGGGAAGATGAGCGCCTGATAGGTGTTGACCCATCCGAACCACTGCATCACCTGGAACATCGGGATGACGAGGACCTCTGCCGGCACCATCAGGGTGGCCAGGAACAGCACGAAGACAGCGTCGCGCCCCTTCCAGCGCAGGCGCCCGAACGCGTAGCCCGCCGTCGTCGAGACGATGAGCACCACGAGGGTGCCGGCGACGGCCACGAACAGCGAGTTTCCGATGTAGGTGAGGAACGGCCCGTAGGCGAACACCTCCGCGAAGTTCCCCCACTTGATCTGCGAGCCGACCAGCGTGGGCGGCATCGAGAACATCTCCTCGTTGGGCTTGAGCGCCGAGAAGAAGGCATAGACGAGGGGCGCGACGAAGATGAGCGCCGCCAGGTAGATGCAGATGTGCGCGAGGACCAGGCGGATGCGCTCACCCGGGGTACGCGCGGCAGTGCGACGGCGCGCCGGGGGCTCCTCGACGAACTCGTCGTCCGACGTCATCAGCAGCGTCTGCTCGATCGCCGACGCGTCCTTGTCGGTCTCGGTCTCGGTCTCGGTGTCAGTGCTCATAGTGCACCCACTTCCGCTGCGCGGCGAACTGCATGCCTGTGATGAGGATGATGATCGCGAAGAGGATCCACGCCGCTGCTGCCGCGAGTCCCAGGTCGCCGAAGGTGAAGCCCTGCTCCCAGATGAACATCACGAGCGGCTTCGTCGCGTTGCCCGGGCCACCGCCGGTGAGCAGCTGCGGCTGCGCGAACACCTGGAGCGCGGTGATCATCGTCATGATCGTCGCGAAGAAGATCGACGGAGAGATCATCGGGATCATGACGCTCCAGACGAGGCGGAAGCCCCGGGCGCCGTCGATGCTGGCCGCCTCGAGCACGCTCTCGGGCAGCTGTTCGAGCGCCGCGGAGAAGATCAGCATGTTGTAGCCGAGTCCCTGCCACACGCTCATGGCGACCACCATGATCATCGCCCACGAGGGATCCGCGAGGAAGTTCGGCAGCGTGGCGCCGAACCAGCTCTGCGCCAGGCCGTTGAACAGACCCTGCGGCTGCAGCATCATCTTCCACACCAGGACGTTGGCCACCATGGGCACGACGACCGGGATGAAGAAGAGCACGCGGAGGGCGCCACGGCCGCGGATGCGCGGCCCGAGTCCGATCGCGAGCGCGAGCGAGAGGGCGATGCTGAGCGGCACGTACAGCAGCGTGTACACCGCGGAGTTGCGCAGCGCCGGCCAGAAGTCGGGGCTGCTGGTGAACAGCTTTGCGTAGTTCTCGACGCCGTTGAAGGTGCGGTCGCCGAACGTCGGCCAGTCGTAGACGCTCATCACGATCGAGAGCCCGACGGGCACGATCGTGAACAGGGCGAGCCCCACCAGGGCCGGGCTTGCGAAGCCCAGCGCCTGGCGGGCCTCGGCCCTGGCGAGCGACCCGCGACGTGTCGTCGTCGTGGTCGTCATTGCTCTGCTCTCTTGCTCACGTGCGAGGGTTCGAGGACGAACCCGGTCAGTTGCCGAACTGCGCCTGGGCGCTCTCCAGCAGGTCCGACATCTCCATCTGGCCGTTGTAGACGCTGACGAGGTTCGGCTGGATGTAGCTGTCGAGCTTCTCCCAGTTCTTCGTCATGTACAGCGGGACGGTGGTGGCGAACGCCGACTCGAAGACCGTCTGGACCTGCTCGCGGTACTCCTCGTCGATCGAGTCGAAGTACAGCGGCTGCGACTCGGTGCGTGCCGGGTACGAGCGACCCGACGAGGCGATGTAGTCCTGCGCGTCCTTGCCGAGGAGCGACCCCATGACCTTGAGCGCGGCCTCGGGGTTGTCGCAGGTCTTCGAGATGCCGTAGCCCGAGCCGAGGATCGGTCCGGAGTTGCCGTGGTCGCCCGCCGGGAGCGGCGCCATGCCGGCGGCGAAGCCCGACTCGTTGTTGAGGTAGCTGACCGCGTTCCACGTGCCGTCGACCGCCATGGCGGCGTTGCCGCCGGTGTACTGGTTCTCGCCCCAGCCGGTGTCCGACGCCGAGGCGACCGGCGCCGCGACGCCGAGGTCGGTGACGAGACCCGAGTACCACGACGCCGCGTCGACGAAGTCGGGGTCGTCGATGTGGAGCGTGCCGTCCTCGGAGGCCGGCTGCTTGCCCGAAAGCGCGATGGGCATCGACATCCACTGGTAGCCGCCCATGCCCATGCCGAAGCCGTACTTGCCGTCGGCCGTCGCCGTCGTCGCGATGTCTTCGAAGTCGTCGAAGGTCCAGTCGATCTCGGGCGTGGCCGCACCGGTCGCGGTCAGCATGTCCTGGTTGTAGTAGACGAGCATCGTCGCGACGTCGAAGGGAACGCCGTACAGGCCGCCCTCGAAGCTGAGGATGCCCTCGGCGCCCGGGTTGAAGTCGGCGAAGTCGAGACCCGCGGTCTCGAGGTCGTCCGCCGTCAGCTCGCGGAATCCGTCGGTGAACCCGCCGAGCTGTGCGCCGCTCATACCCGTGACGCACGCCATGTTCCCGCTGGCCATGTTGGTGGTGAGCTTCGTGAAGAAGTCGTTCCACGGCGCGGTCTGGAGCTTGATCGTCACATCGGGGTTCTCCTCCTGCGCGATCGCGACCTGCTTCTCCAGCGCCGTGGTGTCGGCCTCACTGCCCGCCCACATGTCGACGACGATCGTGGGCTTGCCGTCCGTGGAGCTGTCTCCGCCCGAACCGCTCGCACACCCCGTCAGGACCACCGCTACGCCGGTGGCTGCGGCCACCGCGCCGACGCGCAACTTCTTCATCGAATGCCTCCTATGGCAGCCAGTTCTCACAAGGTTATTTCGAACATCGAACCAACCTTGTACTCTTGTGTCGCAAGTCACCCTCGCAGGTTTCGATCGGTGACGCAACCCGAACATCGGATGTTTATCGACGTGTGATACTTCGTCACATCTCGGAAACACGCCCAGACCACCACCCGCGAGAGGGACCATGACCCCCGACACCGACCGCTCTTCCGTCGATGAGGACCTGTCCCGGCGGATCATCGATCTGATCGCGCGCGGGCAGGCCAGCTCGCGCAGCGAGCTCGCCGCGGCTCTCGGCCTCGCGCCGTCGACCGTCAGCCTCAGGGTGCAGTCGCTGATCGACGCCAGGCTCGTGACCGAGCGAGGCGACGGCACGTCACGCGGCGGCAGACGCCCGCGGCTGCTGGGCATCGACGAGGGTTCGGGGATCGTGCTCACGGTCGACCTGGGAGGCGGACACGCCCGCATCGGCGCGCACTCGCTCAGCGGCGAGCTGCGCGAGACGCGTTCGATCCCGGTCGTCCTCGCGGACGGCCCCGAGGCGACCCTCGACGCCGTGTGCGTGGTCTTCGACGAGCTCGCGCGCGACACCACGATCCACGCGATCGGCATCAGCCTTCCCGGCCCGGTCGACATCGACCGCGGGACCGTCACCCAGCCGTCGCGCATGCCCGGGTGGCCCGGCTTCCGCGTCCCCGATCACGTGCGGCGCCGCTACGGCGTCCCGGTCGCCGTCGACAACGACGCGAACCTCGCCGCGCTCGGCGAGCACCGCGCGCAGTTCGGCGCGAACGGCCACAGCATCACCGTGAAGGCCGGCACCGCCATCGGCAGCGGCATCATCGTGGACGGCCACATCCACCGTGGGGCAACGGGTGCGGCAGGCGACATCACGCACACGCGCATCGACGGCAGTGGCGACATCCCGTGCTCCTGCGGCAACACCGGCTGCCTCGAGACCGTGGCCAGCGGCGCGAGCCTCGTGCGGCAGATGCGCGAGCGCGGGCGGACGGATGTCGAGACCACCGCCGACGTGCTGGCGCTGGCGCGCGACGCGGAGCCGGAGGCGACCATGATCGTCCGCACGGCGGGAACGCACCTCGGTCAGGCGCTGTCGGGCGTCGTGAACTTCTTCAATCCGCACGCGGTGTTCCTGACGGGCAGCATGAGCGCGTCGGAGCCGTTCATCGCCGCGGTGCGCAGCCGGGTGTACGAGGCATGCCACCCACTGGCCACCCAGCAGCTGCGGATCGAAGCCGCGCATACGCGCGCGGACGCCATCCTCCACGGCGCCGCGCGGTGGGCGCTCGACAACCTCGAGCTGCCCACCGCGTGAGCGGTCAGCCCTCGGCGAGCGTGAGCTCGATCACGGGCATCAGCACGTCCGGTTGGGCGACCGGAAGGTGCACGGTGAGCGTCCCCTCCGCCTCGCCGGCCGGCGTCATGTTGACCGCCTTCTGATCCGGGTCGGCCGCCGACGTGCGGAGCCAGGACCCGTCGTTCAGAAATCGCGCGTACGTGACCTTGCCGGCGAGCCCGGCAAGGTGCACGAAGCCCAGCGGCCACGACATCAGGTGCAGGTAGAGCTTGTGACCACGGCGGGTGTATACGCCCTCGCGCGGCGGCACGAAGCTCGCGTGACCGGCGCCGACGATCGCACCTCGGTGCAGCCGCATCCATTCCCCGATCTCCGACAGGGTGCGCTCATCACGCGGGGCGATCGCACCGCGCCCGTCGGGGCCGATGTTGAGCAGCATGTTGCCGTCCATCGACACCGAGTCCGAGAGCATCTGGACGAGCAGCGTCGCCGGCTTCTGCTCGGTGTTGTCGCGGTGGTAGCCCCACGAGCCGTTCATGGTCTGGCAGGCCTCCCACACCTGCGGCACGCCGTCGACCATCAGCGGCGCGGTGGGCTGGTACTGCTCGGGCGTGACGAAGTCCCCCGGGATGCCGAGCCGGTCGTTGACGAGCATCTCAGGCTGCAGCTCGCGGCACATCGCCAGGAGCGCTTCGGCATCCCAGTCCCCCGGCCCCTTGCCGGCGAGCCCGTCCATCGATTCGGGGTAGGTGAAGTCGAAGAACAGATAGTCGATCTTTCCGTAGTCGGTCAGCAGCTCGCGCACCTGGGCGTGCAGGAACTGGCGGTACCGCGCCATGTCGCGACCCTCGTTGAGGGCGGCGATGTCCTCGTCGGCCCGTCGAGGGTGGTTCCAGTCGACCGTGAAGTCGGGGTGATGCCAGTCGATCAGCGAGTGGTAGAGGCCCACCCGAAGACCCTCGGCGCGGAGCGCGTCGACGTACTCCCGCACGAGGTCCCGGCCGCACGCCGCGACCGCGTTGAAGTCGCTGACCGCGGTGTTCCACAGCGCGAAGCCGTCGTGGTGCTTCGTGGTGAGCACGACGTAGCCCATGCCCGTCGCCTTCGCGCGGCTGGCCAGTGCCCGCGCATCGAACAGGTCGGGGTCGAAGTTCTGGAAGTACGGGAGGTAGTCCTCGTCGGTCAGGAACTCGTAGTTCTGCACCCACTCGTGCCGTGCGGCACCGCTGTACAGGCCGAAGTGCACGAACATCCCGAATCGCGCCTCGTCGAACCACTGCTGTCGCATTCTCGCCCCACTCGCCTTCCGTCTGTGTGTGGTCCCATCCTGACACAAACATCCGATGTCTATGCACGCACTCCCTCGTCGTGACAAGAACGCCGAGAGCCCGGCCCCTCTCGGGACCGGGCTCTCAGTGACGATCGCGCGTGGCGCGGTCAGCGGGTCGGGATCAGCGGGCGGCCGAGCCCTCGACGTAGTCCGCGTCCTGCTGCTTCCACGCGAAGAGCGAGCGCAGGTCCTTGCCGACCGACTCGATCGGGTGGGCGGCAGCCTTCTCGCGGAGCTCGAGGAACTCGACGGCGCCGTTGTCCTGGTCGTCGATGAAGCGCTTGGCGAACGCGCCCGACTGGATGTCGGCGAGTACGGCCTGCATGTTCTCCTTGACGTGCGGGTCGATGACGCGCGGGCCCGAGACGTAGTCGCCGTACTCGGCGGTGTCGGAGACCGACCAGCGCTGCTTGGCGATGCCGCCCTCCCACATGAGGTCGACGATGAGCTTGAGCTCGTGCAGCACCTCGAAGTAGGCGATCTGCGGCTGGTAGCCCGCCTCGGTGAGGGTCTCGAAGCCGTACTGGACGAGCTGCGACACGCCGCCGCAGAGGACGGCCTGCTCGCCGAAGAGGTCGGTCTCGGTCTCCTCGGTGAAGGTCGTCTTGATGACGCCGGCACGCGTGCCGCCGATGGCCTTCGCGTACGACAGTGCGGTCGCCCAGGCGCCACCCGTCGCGTCACGCTCGACGGCGATGATGTCGGGGATGCCGCGGCCCGCGACGTACTCGCGGCGCACCGTGTGGCCCGGCGCCTTCGGCGCGACGAGGATGACGTCGACGCCCTCGGGCGCCTCGATGTAGCCGAAACGGATGTTGAAGCCGTGCGCGAACGCCAGCGTCTTGCCCGGGGTCAGCTTGTCCTTGATGCTGTCGGTGAAGATCCCGCGCTGGTGCTGGTCCGGCGCGAGGATCATGATGACGTCGGCCCACTCGGCCGCGTCGGCGACCGACTTGACCTCGAAGCCCTCGTCCTGCGCCTTCTCGATCGACTTGGAGCCGTCCTTGAGAGCGATGACGACCTCGACACCCGAGTCGCGAAGGTTCTGGGCGTGCGCGTGGCCCTGCGAGCCGTAGCCCACGATCGCCACCTTCTTGCCCTGGATGATGCTCAGGTCGGCATCGGCGTCGTAGAAGATCTCAGCCATCTTCGTGTTTCTCCTTGATTGATCGGTTCTGGAAGTAGTGGGTGCCGCGCGCTCAGCCGCGCAGCACGCGCTCGGTGATGCTCTTGCCGCCGCGGCCGATGGCGACGAGGCCGGACTGCGCCAGCTCCTTGATGCCGAAGGGCTCGAGCGCACGTAGGAACGCGTCGACCTTGCCCTTGTCGCCGGTGACCTCGACCACGAGCGCGTCCGGCGCGTAGTCCACGATCTGGCCGCGGAAGAGGTTGACGACCTCGAGCACGTTCGACCGGGTCTGGTTGTCGGCCCGCACCTTCACGAGCATGTGCTCGCGCTGGACGGATGCCGCGGGGTCGAGCTCGACGATCTTGATGACGTTGATGAGCTTGTTGAGCTGCTTGGTGACCTGCTCGAGGGGAAGCTCGTCGACGTCCACGACCACCGTGATGCGCGAGAGCCCGGGGACCTCGGTGACTCCCACCGCGAGCGACTCGATGTTGAAGCCGCGCCGGGCGAACAGGCCCGCGACGCGTGTCAGCAGACCGGGCTTGTCCTCCACGAGGAGGCTCAGCACGTGACTCGTCATGTCTCAGTCCTCCTGCTCGTCGAAGGCGGGCGAGTGATCCCGCGCGTACTGGACGAAGCTGTTGCTCACGCCCTGCGGCACCATCGGCCACACCATCGCGTCGGCGCTCACCACGAAGTCGATGACCACGGGACGGTCGTTCGTCTCGAGCGCCGTCTGGATCGCAGCATCCACGTCCTCTTCCTTCTCGACGCGGATCGCGAGGCAGCCGTACGCCTCCGCCAGCTTCACGAAGTCGGGGATGCGCACCGTGCCGTGGCCGGTGTTGAGGTCGGTGTTCGAGTGGCGACCGTCGTAGAACAGCGTCTGCCACTGGCGCACCATGCCCAGCGACGAGTTGTTGATGATCGCGACCTTGATCGGGATGTTGTTGATCGCGCAGGTGGCCAGCTCTTGATTGGTCATCTGGAAGCAGCCGTCGCCGTCGATCGCCCACACGACGCGGTCGGGCTCGGCGACCTTCGCGCCCATCGCAGCCGGGACCGAGTAGCCCATCGTCCCCGCGCCGCCGGAGTTGAGCCAGGCGTTCGGGCGCTCGTACTTGATGAACTGCGCGGCCCACATCTGGTGCTGACCGACGCCCGCGGCGTAGACGCCTTCGGGGCCGGTGAGCTCGCCGATGCGCTGGATCACGTACTGCGGCGCCATGTGCCCGTCGGTGGGCTGCGTGTAGCCGAGCGGGAACTCGTCGCGGAGTCCGTCGAGGAAAGACCACCACTCGGTGATGTCGGGCGCGGTGCCGCCACTGACGGCGCGGAACGCCACGTCGAGGTCGACGAGCACGTCCTTGAGGTCGCCCACGATCGGCACGTCGGCGGTGCGGATCTTCGAGATCTCGGCGGGGTCGATGTCCACGTGCACGACCTTCGCGTTCGGCGCGAACAGCGCGGCCTTGCCTGTGACGCGATCGTCGAACCGCGCACCGAGGGCGACGATGAGGTCGGCGTCCTGCAGCGCGAGCACCGCCGGCACCGTGCCGTGCATGCCCGGCATGCCGAGGTGCTGCGTGTGCGAGTCGGGGAACGCACCGCGCGCCATCAGCGTGGTCACGACGGGGGCGCCGGTCGTCTCGGCGAGCGAGAGGAGCTCCTCCGAGGCGCGGGCGCGCACGACGCCGCCACCGACGTAGAGCACCGGCTTCTTGGCGTCGGCGATGAGCTGAGCCGCGGCGTGGATCTGCTTGCCGTGCGCCTTCGTGACGGGCCGGTAGCCCGGGAGGTCGATGTTCGGCGGCCACACGAAGGGCGCTTCAGCCTGCTGGGCGTCCTTGGTGATGTCCACGAGCACGGGACCGGGACGACCCGTCGACGCGATCTCGAACGCGGCCGCGATCGCACCGGGGATGTCCTCCGCACGCTTCACCAGGAAGGAGTGCTTCGTGATCGGCATCGTGATGCCGACGATGTCGGCCTCCTGGAAGGCATCCGTCCCCATGAGGGTGGAGAAGACCTGACCGGTGATGCAGACGATCGGCACGGAGTCCATGTAGGCGTCGGCGATGGCGGTGACAAGGTTCGTCGCGCCGGGGCCGGACGTCGCGATCGCGACGCCGACACGACCCGATGCGGCGGCGTAGCCTTCGGCGGCGTGACCGGCGCCCTGCTCGTGCCGGACGAGGATGTGGCGCACGGACTCGTCGTCCATGAGGGGGTCGTACACGGGCATGATGGCGCCGCCCGGAAGACCGAAGACGTCGGTCACCCCGAGCAGGTCAAGAGAACGGACGACCGCTTCCGCGCCCGTGAGCACGGGCGTCGAGGCGGTGCGGGCTGGCGGCCGGGGAACGGCCGCGGCGGTGTCGGCTGACATGGTGATTTCCTCTGAAGTGGGTCGGAGGCGGATGTCGGAAGCCAGGCTCAACCGGTGGTCGCGCCCTCCGCAGCGGAGCGCACGAGTCGGGAGTACTTGGCAAGGACGCCACGGGTATAGCGCGGGGGAAGCGGCTCCCAGCCAGAGCGGCGGGAGTCAAGCTCAGCCTCGTCGACGAGTAGGTCGAGAGTGCGAGCCGCGATATCGACCCGTATCAGATCACCATCGCGCACGAAGGCGATGGGACCTGCGTCCACCGCTTCGGGTGCTATGTGGCCGATGCACAGGCCGGTTGTGCCGCCTGAGAATCTGCCGTCCGTCAAGAGTAGTACATCTTTTCCGAGCCCAGCGCCCTTGATGGCCGCGGTGATCGCGAGCATCTCGCGCATGCCGGGGCCGCCCTTGGGGCCTTCGTAGCGGATCACGACGACGTCGCCGGCGGCGATCTCGCCGGCCTCGAGGGCGTCCATCGCGGCACGCTCGCGCTCGAACACGCGGGCAGGTCCTTCGAACACGTCGGCGTCGAAGCCGGCCGACTTCACGACCGCACCCTCGGGGGCGATCGAGCCGTGCAGGATCGTGATGCCGCCCTTGGCGTGGATCGGGTCGTCGAACGAGTGGATGACCGTGCCGTCGACGGGGTCGGGGTTCAGGTCGGCGAGGTTCTCGGCCAGCGTCTTGCCGGTGACGGTGAGCGCGTCGCCGTGGAGCAGGCCCTCGTCGAGCATCGCCTTCATGATGACCGGGATGCCGCCGTGGCGGTCGACGTCGTTCATGACGTACTTGCCGAACGGCTTCATGTCGGCCACGTGCGGCACCTTGTCGCCGATGCGGTTGAAGTCGTGCAGGCTGAGGTCGACATCGGCCTCGCGGGCGATCGCGAGGAGGTGCAGCACGACGTTGGTCGAGCCGCCCAGCGCCATCGCGAGCGCGATCGCGTTCTCGAACGCCTCCTTGGTGAGGATGTCGCGCGTCGTGATGCCCTGGCGCAGCAGGTTGACGACGGCCTCGCCCGAGCGGTGGGCGAAGTAGTCGCGGCGGCGGTCGGCCGACGGCGGCGCGGCCGATCCGGGCAGGCTGAGGCCGAGCGCCTCGGCGACGGAGGCCATCGTGTTGGCGGTGTACATGCCGCCGCACGCGCCCTCGCCCGGGGCGATCGCGCACTCGATGCGCTTGAGGTCGGCCTCGCTCATCTTGCCCGCGAGGCACGCTCCCACGGCCTCGAACGAGTCGATGATGGTGACGTCCTTCTCGGTGCCGTCCGAGAGCTTGACCCAGCCCGGCGCGATCGAGCCGGCGTAGAGGAAGACGCTCGAGAGGTCCAGGCGCGCGGATGCCATGAGCATGCCGGGGATCGACTTGTCGCACCCGGCGAGCAGCACCGAGCCGTCGAGGCGCTCGGCCATGATGACGGTCTCGACGGAGTCGGCGATGACCTCGCGGGAGACGAGCGAGAAGTGCATGCCCTCATGGCCCATCGAGATGCCGTCCGAGACGGAGATGGTGCCGAACTGCAGCGGATAGCCGCCGCCGGCGTGCACGCCCTCCTTGGCGCCCTGCGCGAGCCGGTCGAGGCTCAGGTTGCAGGGGGTGATCTCGTTCCAGCTCGAGGCGATGCCGATCTGCGGCTTGTCCCAGTCAGCGTCGCCCATGCCGACGGCACGGAGCATGCCGCGCGACGTCGTGGCTTCGATGCCGTCGGTGACGACGCGACTGCGGGGCTTGATGTCGATGGAGTTGTCAGCGAGCGAATCGGGCTGGGCCATTGACTCAGTGTATTCCCGCACGGCGACCGCCTCGCCCCGAGTGACGGAGCACCGAGGCGGCTGGTCCTAACGCCCTGAGCGCTCCGCTGCGAGACGCTGCAGCAGGGCCGCGAGCGCCGCGATGTCGGCGACACGCACGCTCGCGGAAGTCTGCCCCTCTCCGACGCGCACGCCGAGGTCGCCGTCCCCGAGGCTCGCCAGCGCGTCCTCGTCGGTCACGTCGTCGCCGGCGAACAGCACCGCCGTGGCGCCCACCCGCTCGCGCAGCTCGGCGATCGCGGAGTCCTTGCCCTCGTGCCGGAACGCGAACTCGACGATGTTGTGTCCCGTGCGACGGCGCCAATGCGGGGCCTCGGCCGCGACGATCTCATCGACGACGCGGTTCGCCTCGGCCGCGGCCGCAGCGCTCGCCCGGCGCGTGTGCACGCCGAACCCGAAGGTCTTCGGCTCGATCCAGACGCCCTCGAGGTGCGCGGTGGCCTCCTCGGCGTGGCCACGGAGGGCGTCGCGCAGGGCGACGTCGGCATCATCCTCGCCGTGGCTCACCACGCCCTCGCCCGGGATCCAGAACTCTGCTCCGTGCGATCCCGCCAGCAGCACCCTCGACGAGTCGTCGTGCTCGGCGATCACGCGCAGATCCACGAGGCTCCGCCCCGATACGAAGGCGACGACGGTGTCAGGCGTCGCGACCAGGGCGTCGACAGCTTCGCGCGCGGCGGGCAGCATCCGTGCGTCCATCGGCTCGTCCTCGAGCGGCGACAGGGTGCCGTCGAAATCGAGCGCGACGAGAAGGCGATCGGATGCCGCGACCCGGGCGATCGCCTCGTCCGCCGCGCTCACGCGCCGGCCTTCTGCACGCGCTTGCCCTCCCGGGCGGTGTCGAGGGCGTCGAGGAACGACCGCGACCAGCTGGCGACGTCGTTCTCGACGACCTTCTTCCGCAGCGCCCGCATGCGGCGCCCCTGCTCGGCGGCGGGCATCTCGATCGCGCGCAAGATCGCTTCCTTCATCCCATGGATGTCGTGGGGGTTGATGCGGATCGCGCTCGGCAGCTCGTCGGCGGCGCCGGCGAACTCGCTGAGCACCAGCACGCCGCGGTTGTCGGTGCGGGTCGCCACATACTCCTTGGCGACGAGGTTCATGCCGTCGCGGAGCGCCGTGACGAGCATGACGTCGGCGGCACGGAACAGCGCCACCATCTCGTCGCGGGGGTAGGCCTGGTGCAGGTAGCGGATGGCCGTGTGCCCCATGGTGTCGTGGTCGCCGTTGATGCGCCCGACCGTCAGCTCGATCTCGTCGCGCAGCTGCATGTAGGCCTCGACGCGCTCGCGGCTGGGGCTCGCGACCTGCACGAGGGTCACGTCCTCGACGTCGATGCGGCCGTCCTCGAGCAGCTCGCCGAACGCCTTGAGGCGATGGCGGATCCCCTTCGTGTAATCGAGCCGGTCGACGCCGAGCAGGATCTTCTTCGGGTTGCCGAGGCTTTCGCGGATCTCGGCGGCGCGGGCCTTGATGTCGGGGCGCTCGGCGAGCTCGATGTACGACCCGGTGTCGATCGAGATGGGGAACGCCTTCGCGAGCGCGTTGCGCGTCGAGCCGTCCGGCTCGGGAACGGTGATCCCCGTCGCCTTCGTCTGGTAGCGCAGCTGCCGACGCACGGCCCGCGCGAAGTTGCCGGCGTCCGCCACCCGCTGGAAGCCGATGACGTCCGCGCCGAGAAGGCCCTCGAGCACCTGGCGCCGCCACGGCAGCTGCGAGTAGAGACCGTATGCCGGGAAGGGAATGTGGTGGAAGTAGCCGATGGTGAGGTCGGGGCGGGCCTCGCGCAGCATCTGCGGCACGAGCTGCAGCTGGTAGTCCTGCACCCACACGGTGCCGCCCTGGGCGGCGACGCCGGCGGCCGCCTCGGCGAATCGTCGATTGACCTTGACGTAGGCGTCCCACCACACGCGACGGTACCGGGGCGCAGCGATGACGTCGTGGTACAGCGGCCAGAAGGTGTCGTTCGACATGCCCTCGTAGTAGAGCTCGACCTCGTCGGCGCTCAGCGACACCGGCACCAGGTGCGTGCCCTCGAACTCGAAGGGCTCGACCTCGATGTCGGGCTGGCCGGGCCAGCCGACCCAGGCGCCGTCGGCGCGCCGCATCACCGGCTCGAGCGCCGTCACCAGCCCGCCGGGCGAGCGGCGCCAGCCCGACCCGTCAGCGGCGTCGGCGACCCGGTCGACGGGCAGGCGGTTGGCGACGACGACGAGTTCGGCGGCGGGGGCGGTGGGCTCTGTCACGCGGTCTCCTGACGGTTTCGTGGACTCGGCACGCTCAGGCTAACAGCGTGGCTGAGGGCCCCGAGTCCCCTTGACGCGCCGGACGACACCATGTCAAGGGGCGCGGCGCCCGCACGGGCCGCGCTAACGTGGCCCCATGCGCAAGTACCTCTTCGGCACCGGCATCCTCACCGCGATCACGGGCGGGCTGACGCTGATGAGGGGACTCCGCGAGAACGAGCCGTTCACGTGGCGGATGGCCCTCGCATGGCTCAGCTGGGGCATCTCCCTGGCCCTCGCGATCGGCGCGATCGTCGATGTCCGGCGCGCCTCGCGCGGCGAGCTCATCGCGAACGACTCCCCCGTCCACGGCCGCGAGAAGAAGCTCCTCAAGCGCCGCATCCAGCCCTGACCCGCACAGACGAGCGCCACGAGACCCGTCCGGGTCCCGTGGCGCTTCCGTCTGGGGGTCGAGGATCGATCAGCGCGTGAGGATGAGCGCGTCGCCCTGACCGCCGCCGCCGCACAGCGCCACCGCCGCCGTGCCGCCGCCGCGCCGCACGAGTTCGTGCACGGCGTGGACGACGAGGCGGTTGCCGGATGCCCCGATCGGGTGTCCGATCGCGATGCCGCCGCCGTGCGGGTTGACCACGTCGTCCGAGAGGCCGAGCTCGGCCTGCGAACGCACGACCACGGCGCCGAACGCCTCGTTGATCTCGACGATGTCGAGGTCGCTCGCGGCGATGCCCTGCTTGGCCAGAGCCTTCTCGATCGCCCGAGCGGGCTGCGAGTGCAGCGAGTTGTCGGGGCCGGCGACCTGGCCGGACGCGCCGACGACCGCGAGCACGTTCCAGCCGTTCTCGTCGGCGTGCGAGCGCGTCGTCAGCACGACCGCGGACGCGCCGTCCGAGATCTGCGACGAGTTGCCCGCCGTGATCGACCCGCTCGACGCGAAGGCCGGGCGCAGGCCCGCGAGGGTCTCGACGGTGGTCTCGGGGCGCACGCCCTCGTCCTTCGTCGCGACGACCGGATCGCCCTTGCGCTGAGGGATCTCGACCGGCACGATCTCGGCGTCGAAGAGCCCCTCGGCCTGCGCGGCGGCCGCACGCTGATGCGACCTCGCGGCGACGGCATCCTGAGCTTGCCTCGTCACCTCGAGCCGCTCGTTGTGGCGCTCGGTCGACGCCCCCATGCTCTCGCGGTCGTATGCGTCGGTGAGCCCGTCGAACGCCATGTGGTCGAGGACCTCGATCGACCCGTAGGCCCAGCCGTCCCGCGAGCCCATGAGCAGGTGCGGGGCGCGGGTCATCGACTCCATGCCGGCGGCGACCACGACGGTCGCGTCGCCCACCGCGAGCATGCGCGCGCCGTCGATGATGGCCGTGAGGCCGGAGAGGCACACCTTGTTGACCGAGCCGGAGTGGACGTCCCACCCGATGCCGGCGCCCACTGCCGCCTGACGCGCGGGGTTCTGCCCGCTCCCGGCCGCGAGCACCTGGCCGACGAGGACCGCGTCCACGGCATCGGCGGGGATGCCGCCCTTCTCGAGGGCGCCCTTGATCGCGGCACTGCCCAGCTGCACCGCCGTGAGCGGAGCCAGCTGGCCCTTGAGCCGCCCCTGCGGAGTGCGCGCAGCGGCGACGATGACGACGTCGTCGTGGTTCATGCTTCGATTCTCTCTCCGACGGCGACCGTCAGCTCCGGTTCGGTGGCCGCGATGACCTCTTCCACGGTGACCCCTGGAGCCGTCTCGACCAGGACGAGCCCGGCGTCCGTCACGTCGATGACCGCCAGGTCCGTGATGATGCGGTCGACCACCCCGCGTCCGGTGAGCGGCAGCGAGCACTCGTTCACGATCTTCGCCGAGCCGTCCTTTGCGACGTGCTCCATCAGCACGATCACCTTCGCGGCACCGTGCACCAGATCCATCGCGCCGCCCGGCCCCTTCACCATCTTCCCGGGGATCATCCAGTTGGCCAGGTCGCCCGTCGCCGACACCTGCATCGCGCCGAGGATCGCGGCGTCGATCTTGCCGCCGCGGATCATCCCGAAGCTCGTCGCCGAGTCGAAGAAGGCGGCTCCGGGCAGCGTCGTCACCGTCTCCTTTCCGGCATTGATGAGGTCGGGGTCGACGTTCTCCTCGGTCGGGTACGGCCCGACGCCCAGGATGCCGTTCTCGGACTGCAGCACCACGGTCACGCCCTCGGGCACGAAGTTCGGCACCAGGGTCGGCAGGCCGATGCCCAGATTGACGTAGGCGCCGTCGGCGAGCTCCTCGGCCGCGCGGGCGG
This sequence comes from Microbacterium sp. C23T, assembly GCF_053345975.1. Taxonomy (NCBI): domain Bacteria; kingdom Bacillati; phylum Actinomycetota; class Actinomycetes; order Micrococcales; family Microbacteriaceae; genus Microbacterium; species Microbacterium sp. C23T. The sequence goes on from NZ_JBKFBD010000038.1 coordinate 20,658, forward strand.
CCATCTCGTTGCGGGTGAGCGGCATGTCAGGCCCCTTCCGGCATCTCGCGCGCGGCGGCCTGACGGACCGAGACCGTGCGCCGTTCGATGCGCTTCTCGATGTCGGATCCGACCTCCACGATGCGGTGCACATAGATGCCGGGGAGATGGATGCTGTCTGCCTCGAGCTCGCCCGGTTCGACGAGCTCCTCGACCTGGGCGATGCACACGCGCCCCGCCATCGCGGCGAGCGGGTTGAAGTTGCGTGCAGCCTTGTTGAAGACGAGGTTGCCGTGACGATCGCCCTTCAGTGCGTGGACGAGCGCGAAGTCGGTGACGATCGCCTCTTCCAGGACGTAGTCGCGAGGCGTGCCCGATACGTCGAAAGCGCGCACGTCCTTCACGGGCGACGCGACCGCGATGCTGCCGTCGGCGGCATAGCGACGCGGCAGTCCGCCCTCGGCGACCTGCGTGCCGACGCCGGTCTGGGTGTAGAACGCGGCGATGCCCGATCCGCCGGCGCGGAGCTTCTCGGCGAGCGTGCCCTGCGGGGTCAGCTCGAGCTCGAGCTCGCCCGAGAGGAACTGCCGCTCGAACTCCTTGTTCTCGCCGACGTACGAGGAGGTCATCTTCCGGATGCGCTTGGCGTTCAGGAGGATGCCGAGCCCCCAGTCGTCGACGCCGCAGTTGTTGCTCACGATGCTGAGGTCGCTCGTGCCCTGTGCAAGCAGCGCCTCGATGAGCGCGATGGGGTTGCCGGACAGCCCGAACCCTCCCACCGCGAGGGACGCCCCGTCGGGGATGTCGGCGACGGCCTCCGCCGCCGATCCCCAGGTCTTGTCGATCATTGTGCTCCTTCGCATTCCGGTCGCTCGGCTTCCATCGTCCGGCTCGACGGGGCGCACCGCCACCTCCCCGCTTGCCATGTGGCCACCCCGCGCCGTAGCGTCCATATTGTGGACACCGTAGCCAAGCGCACCGTTCCGGGAGCCCAATCGATCGCCCGCGCGGCCCAGCTCCTGCGACTGGTCACCTCGGGTGGAGATGACGGGATGCCGGTGGCCGAACTCGCCCGCCGCGCCGACCTCACCCGCCCGACGACGCATCGGCTCCTCACCGCGCTGCGCCACGAGGGCCTGGTCGATCAGGATGAGCGCACCGGCCGCTGGATGCCCGGACCGGAGCTGTACCTGATGGGCACGGTCGCAGCATCCCGGTACGACATCACCGCTGTCGCTCGCGACATCGTGCGCTCGCTCGCCGTCCGCACCGAAGAGAGCGCGTTCCTGTCCGTGCGCCGTGGCGACGAGACCGTGTGCCTGCTGCGCGAGGAGGGCAGCTTCCCGATCCGCTCGTTCGTGCTGTCGGAGGGCGTGCGGTTCCCGCTCGGCGTCGCCTCCGCGGGGCTCGCGATCCTGTCGTTCCTCCCGCCCCACGATGTGGACGCCTACTTCGAGCGCCACCCGGAGCTCTCGGATCGATGGGGCGCGTCACACAGCGAGCAGCGGCTGCGCACGCGCCTGCGCGACACCCAGGAGCGCGGCTACGCCGTCAACCCCGGGCTCATCGTCGAGGGCTCCTACGGCATCGGGGCGGCGGTCTTCACCCGCGAGGGCCACCCGCAGTGGGCACTGAGCCTCACCGGCGTCGAGTTCCGCTTCGGCCCCGACCGCCTTCCCGAGCTCGGCCGCACACTCCTCGCCCACGCACACCAGCTCACGACCCGCATCGCCGCGTCGCGCTGAAGGCGTTCCCTGCGGTCCTCGGGCTGCAGCGCTCCTCAGGACGCGGCTAAGTTGCGCACAGTTCCGTATGAGATTCAGCGCGCGTCGGCTATCTTGATCGCAACCCGAGCGGCAAAGGGGCCTCTTGGGGAGCAGTACCCCTGGGGAGGGACCAATGAAACAACGGACGTCTGTGCTGTCCGCAATCGCTCTGGCGGTGTCAGCACTCCTGGTTTCGACAGCCGGCGCGGCTTACGCCGACAATCTCGAGGTCGACGGCGATCTCCTGAAGGCCGGCACGCAAGCTGTGCTCGACTTCGGTGACGTGACGTGCGGCACCACGACGAGCCGACAGGTGACCGTCTACGTTCAGAGCAACGGTCACGGCGGCAACGGGAACAACAACAACGACAACAACGGCGGCGGACAGGTGTTCGCCAACGGCGAGGTCGTCGACATCACCGCCACGACGGCCGCGCCGTTGTCGGTGAGCGTCGCCGCAGGTGACGCGGGAAACGTCATGCTGCCCGCCAACTGGGAGACCGCGTTCGGCAACAACACCCTCTCGCCCGGCGGCGCGACCGCGACCGTCACGCTGACCGCCGGAACCGTCGCCGGAACCTTCACGGGATCCGTGACCTATTCCGGCACGGGCGACAACACCGGCGGCAACTCGATCACCCGGCAAGTCACGCAGAGTGTCACCTGGAAGACGGTCGGCTGCAAGTCCGCCACCACGACCACGGTGTCGTGTCCGGCGTCGGTGGTCTACACGGGCCAGGCGATCACGCCGTGCTCGGCCACCGTGACGGGTTCGAACGGGTTCTCGCAGTCGCTCCCCGTCACCTACTCCCCGAACACCGCGGTGGGTTCTGTGACCGCCTCCGCCTCCTTCGCCGGTGATTCGACGCGCACCGGCAGCAGCGGCGGCGCGACGTTCGGGATCACCAAGGCGTCATCGACCACGACGGTGTCCTGCCCCGCATCGGCGACGTACACGGGCTCACCGCTCACGCCGTGCACGGCCGGCGTCACCGGCGCGGGAGGGCTGAGCCAGGCGCTCACCCCGACGTACACCGCGAACACCGACACCGGAACGGCGGGCGCCGCGGCCACGTTCGCGGGCGACTCGAACCACACCGGATCTACGGACAGCAAGACGTTCACGATCCTCGGCGCCACGGCGAACTGTGCCGTCGTCGGGTTCAACGGCGACTACGACGGGCTCGCACACCGTGCCACCGGCGCGTGCACGGGCCTCGGAGGCGTCGACATCAGCGCGGGCCTGGATCTCGGTGCGTCATTCACCGACGTGCCCGGAGGCACGGCGTCATGGAGCTTCGCGTTGCCGAATTACGCGTCGCGGTCCGGTTCGGCGGTGATCGCCATCGGCCCCGCAGCCTCATCCATCTCGATCCAGTGCTCCGACGTCGTCTACAACGGCGCCGCGCAGGAGCCGTGCTCGGCGACGGTGACGGGCGCCGGCGCGCTGTCCGCGTCGGTGACCGTGCACTACGACCTCAACACGACCGCGGGCACGGCGACGGCGAGCGCCTCCTACCCCGGCGACCTCAATCACACGAAGAGCGAGGCATCGACGACCTTCAAGATCGCCAAGGCGCCTTCGACGACCGAGATCACGTGCACGTCGCCGCACACCTTTACGGGCTCGCCGATCACGCCGTGCACGGCGAAGGCGATGGGTGCCGGCGACCTAGACCAGGCGATCACGCCCTCGTACAGCGGCAACACCGGGGCGGGCGTCGCCTCCGTGTCCGCGGTCTTCGAGGGTGACGCCAATCACGAACCCAGCAACGACACGTCGTCGTTCGTCATCGCAAAGGCGACGTCTTCGGTGAAGCTCTCCTGCCCAGCGTCCGTGGTCTACACGGGTGCCGCACAGGTCGCCTGCACGGCGAGCGTGTCGGCCGTCGGCCTTGCGGCGTTCGAGATCGACGTGGACTACACGGACAACACGAACGCGGGGCACGCGACCGCCACCGCATCGTGGGGCGGCGATGACGACCACGTCGGAAGCAGCGCGAACGGCGGCTTCCAGATCGATAAGGCCGCATCGTCGATCTCGCTGGAGTGCCCCGAGTTCGTGGTGTTCACCGGTGAGCAACTGACGCCGTGCGGTGCAACGGTCTCCGGAGCCGGGCTCACCGATTTCGCAATCGACGTCGACTACGCGGCCAACATGTACGTGGGTGACGCCAGCGCCGCCGCGAAGTGGGACGGCGACGAGAACCACGACGGCAGCACCGCCGAAGGTGGGTTCCGCATCGAGAAGGCGCCGTCGTCGATCGCTCTGTCGTGCACTCCGGGCGCCGTGTACACGGGCAGTGCGCTGACCCCGTGCACGGCGACCGTCTCCGGCGCCGGTCTGACCGCGTTCACGGTCACTGTCACCTATGCCGGGAACACCGATGCGGGACAAGCCGACGCCGCAGCTTCCTGGCCGGGCGACGCCAACCACACGTCGAGCGAGGCATCGACGAAGTTCGCCATCGCGAAGGCGATCTCGAACACAGAGGTCACGTGTCCGGCGTCGCAGATCTTCACCGGATCCGCCATCGAACCGTGCACGGCGAATGTGACCGGACCGGGCGGGCTCAACAAGCCGCTGACACTCTCGTACACCGACAACACCTCCGTCGGCACCGCCACCGCGTCCGCCGCGTACACCGGCGACGGAAACCACGAGGGCAGCGATGACGCGGTGCAGTTCACGATCGAGAAGGCGACGTCGGCAATCGGTCTGTCCTGCGCTCCGGGTGCGACCTACACGGGCAGCGCGCTGACTCCGTGCACCGCGACGGTCTCCGGAGCGGGCTTGGCCTCGTTCACCATCCCCGTCACGTATTCCGGCAACACCGAGGCCGGAACGGCGAGCATCTCGGCGGCGTGGGCCGGGGACGACAATCACACCGGAGCCACGGCCACCGGGACGTTCCACATCGCCAAGGCTCCGTCCACTGTCACGGTGACATGCCCGTCTACGCCGATCATGGCCACCGGATCACCGATCGAGCCATGCTCGGCGGAGGTCACCGGTGCGGGTGGCCTGCAGCTCACCCTGACGCCGACCTACACCGACAACAAGCTGGCGGGCAGTGCGGCGAAGGCGTACGCGAAGTATGACGGCGACGCGAACCACCTCCCGGACGACGACACGAAGACATTCACGATCGCCGCCTGGACGCTGAACGGCTTCTTCAAGCCGGTCGACATGGGTGACAGCGTCATCAATATCGTGAAGGGGGGCTCGACGGTTCCGCTCAAGTTCACGGCGTTCGCCGGCGCGACCGAGCTGACCGATCCCGCGAAGCTGGGCGCCTCATTCATCGCACGCGAGATCAAGTGCGATCTGACCGACATGCAGAGCGACGACCTGTTCACGACCACCGGCGGCACGACACTCCGGTACGACACCACCGCACACCAGTGGATCCAGAACTGGGCGACGCCGAAGAACGCCGGCAAGTGCTACCAGGTGACGCTGACCACCGCAGATGGAACAACGCTGAAGGCTCAGTTCAAGACGAAGTAGCCCGCACGCCTCAGAGTGCCCGGCGGCATGCGATCACCGCAGCCGCCGGGCGCTCGAACGACGTGGTCACACCCGGGCCGCGAGCTCCTCACGGACGGCGGCGGCGACGACGTCGGCGCCCTCCGGCGACATCACGATCGTGTAGTGGTTGAACCCCTCGATCCGCTCGTGCTCCACTCCGGGGTACTCCGAGAGCAATCGCCCGAGATGTTCCGGCGCGTACAAGCCGGGCGGCTCGTTCTGGAGGCCGCGGGGCACGGTGATGAGGCGGGTCGGATGCTGCAGCCCGGCCAGCGCCGCCGGCAGGGCGTCGCCCGTGTTCATGTCGAGGGTGTCGTCGGCGGTCGTCGCGTAGCTCGTCGCGGGACGGAACGCGCCCGCCCCGTCGTCGACGAGGTCGTACGCGAGATAGCGCTCGAGCTCGGGCGTCCACGCGCCGGCGAAGGCCGGATGCTGCCGCCAGAAGTCCAGGTACTCCCCCGTGTCGGCGAACCTCATCGACAGGCGCGCCGCGGTCGGGCCGAGGATGCCGGCGACGAGCTCGTCGGTGCTGAGCCCCGCCGGGACGTCGAGCGGCAGCCCGCCGTCGACGAGCAGCAGCCGCGAGACGCGCTCGGGGTGGAGGTGCGCGAACACGACGGACACGAACCCGCCCATCGAATGCCCGACGACCACGGTGCGGTCGATGCCGAGCGCCTCGAGCAGCGCGCTGAGGTCCGCCGCGTGTGCGGCCATCCCCGCGGCGCCGCCGATGCCGTTGCTGCGCCCGCGCCCGCGCAGATCCGGCGCGACGATGCGAACCCCCGGGAGGCGCTCCACGACGAACGGCCACGCCAGGTGCGAGGCCGTGACCCCGTGCACCAGCAGCACCGTCGGCGCCTCGGGCCCGGCATCCGCCGGCTCCCAGACTCCCGCGCGCAGCGCCCCGCCGTCGACGGGAACGTCGACCGTCCGATACTCGTGGTTCACCGCGCCGTCCATCCGCCGTCCATCGTGTACGAGGCTCCCGTGACCATGCCGGCCTTGTCCGACACGAGCCATCCGGCGAGCGACGCGACCTCGTCGGCTTCGACGAGCCGCTTCACCGCGCTCTCGGTGAGCATGATCTTCTCGACGACTTCGCTCTCCGCGATCCCGTGCACAGCGGCCTGGTCCGCGATCTGCTTCTCCACGAGCGGTGTGCGCACGTAGGCGGGGTTGATGCAGTTGCTCGTCACGCCGTGCGGGGCGCCCTCGAGCGCCGTCACCTTCGACAGGCCCTCGAGCCCGTGCTTCGCGGAGACGTACGCCGACTTGAACGCGCTCGCCCGCAGGCCGTGGGCGCTCGAGATGTTGATCACACGCCCCCATCCGCGCTCGTACATCGCCGGGAGCGCCGCGCGGATGAGGAGGAACGGCGACTCGAGCATGAGCCGCACGATGAGCCGGAAGGCGTCCGGATCGAACTCCGTGATCGGGGCGACCCGCTGGATGCCGGCGTTGTTCACGAGGATGTCGACGTCGAGGGTCAGGTCGTCGAGCGCGGCGGTGTCGGCGAGGTCGACGGCCCAGGACTCACCGCCGACGGCGGTAGCGGCATCCGTCGCGGCATCCGCGTTCAGGTCCGCGATGATGACGTGCGCGCCGCGCTGGGCGAACTCGTGTGCGCAGGCGAGGCCGATGCCGCTCGCCCCGCCGGTGACGAGTGCGCGCTTGCCCGCGAGATCCTTCTCCGCCATCAGGCTTCCTCTCCTGCGTCGTCCGCTCGCGGCGCGAGGGCGTTGTCGATGAACCGGGTCATGCCGGCGAACACCACCGGGTCGAGCTGCGCGGGCGGCTTGCCCTCGGCGTCGCGCTCCCACAGCAGGAACCGCATGCCGATGAGCTCACCCATGCCCATGAGGGCCCACGCCGTCGTCTCGGGGTCGAGGGCGCGATCGACGTCGCCCGTCGCCTGCGCCGCGCGCAGGCCGGCCTCATAGCCCTCGACGATGCGCGTGTAGTGCGTGCGCAGCACCTCGGGCGAGACGAACTCCGCCTCGCGCACGACCCGGTACAGCGCGGGGTGCTCGGCGGTGAACCTGAAGAACCCGGCGAACCCCGCGCGCTCCGCTTCCAGGCGACCGGTCGCCCCGGCCATCGCCTCCGACATGGAATGGCGCACGCGGCGGTTGAGGTCGAGCACGAGCGCCTCGAAGATCGCCTGCTTGCTGTCGAAGTACAGGTAGAACGTGCCGAGACCGATGCCCGCGCGCTCGGTGATCTTGACGATGGATGCCTCGTGGTAGCCCTGCTCGGCGAATACGAGCTCCGCCGCCTCGAGCAGGCGTCGCCGGGTCGCCTCGCCGCGCTTGGTGAGCGGGCGTCCGGTGGCGGACGACACCAGCTCCTCTTCCCGGTCGACGAGTTCGTCGGACATGCTCATCGGGATTCCCCCTTCGTACGCTCGTGCACCACTGTGTGCGCGCGCTCCCCAGCACGATCTTCCTGCTCCCGCCGCGGTTCGACCAGCAACCTGGCCTGTTCGCGGAGACGCGATCGTGCGAGCTTCTCGATGGTCGACCGCGGCAGCGCGTCGACGAACTCCACGTGGACGGGGATCTTGAAGGCGGCGAGGTTGCGCCGCGCGTGGGCAAGCACCTCGTCGACCGACAGCGCGGCCCCCGTCACGGGCACCACGAACGCGACTCCCCGCTCCCCCCACACCGCGTCGGGCACGCCGACGACGGCGACTGCCTCGATGAGCGGGTGCAGGCACAGCGCGTACTCGACCTCCGCGGGAGCGACGTTCTCGCCGCCCGAGATGAAGATGTCCTTCAGGCGGTCGACGATGCGGTACACGCCTGACGCGTCGCGGGATGCCAGATCGCCGGTGCGCAGCCATTCGCCGCTCATCGCACGGGCCGTCGCGTCCTCGTCGTCGAGATAGCCGGCGAAGACGCTCGGGCCGCGCACCCACAGCTCGCCGGTGGCCTCGTCCTCCAGTGCGAGCCCCGAGGCGGGATCGACGATCCGCACCGACACGTGCGGGTACGGCCGGCCGACGGCGCCGGGGGCCTCGATCGACTCGGCCGCAGGCAGGTGCAGCACGTTGGGTGCCGCTTCGGTGAGCCCGTACCCCTGCGAGAGCGGGATCCCCCGCGCTGTCCACTCCTCCTGCAGCTCCACCGGCATCGTCGCGCCCCCGACGAGAGCGAGACGCAGGGACGCGGCATCCGTGCTGATCCAGTCGCGGTCGCCCGCGAGCAGCGCGTACTGCGTCGGCACGCCCATCATCGCGGTGACCTTGCGGTCGGCGATGAGCTGCAGCACGCGCGCCGGCTGGAACGACCGCTCCAGCACGACCGTCGCGCCGACCCACCACGCGAGCAGCGGCTGACAGTTCCACGCGGCGACGTGGAACTGCGGCAGCATCGCGAGCACGACGTCGTCCTGCGTGAGCGGCAGCGCCTGCGCGAGGGCCAGGTTGTTCCAGAAGCAGTTCGCGTGCGTGAGCACGACGCCCTTCGGTGCGGATTCGCTCCCCGACGTGAAGATCACGAGCAGCGGGTCGTCGTCGCGCACCGGTCGGCGGGTCACCGGGTTCGCTGCGCGGGGCACAGTCCCCGCTTCGACGCCGGTCGTGCCGAGCACGGAGACCGGCGGGGCGACGGCGGCGATGCGCAGCGCCTCGCCCGCAAGCGCGGCATGCTCGTCCTCGATCAGCACCAGCGCCGGAGCGGAACGGGTGAGGACATCGGCGAGCTCGCGCGGCGTGAGCCGCCACGACAGCGGTACGAAGGCGATGCCCGCGATCGCGCACGCGAAGAACGCCACGACGTGGTCGGTGGAATTGCCCGACACGGTCGCGATGCGGTCGCCCGGCCCGTAGCCCGCGTGGCGCAGTCGGTCGGCGAGCTCCGACGAGCGGGCGGCGAGGGTGGCGTAGTCGGTCGTCACTCCTCGGTCGTCGATCGCGATGCGCTCCGGTGAGCGGGTCGCGCGGTCCACGATCCACCGGCCGACGGTGTGCGGCCCGTCGTCGACGTCGGGGTCGGCGGTCCAGCTCACGCGCGCACCTCGACGGGGGCTTCGGCGGACTCGTCGGCATCGTCGAGCTGCCGCAGCGACCCGCGGACCTTCTCTCCGCGCCGGCGGCGGACCGCGGCGTCGATGGTGCCCGCGATGCCTCCCGGGAGGAACATCACCACGATGATGAAGAGCACCCCGAGGAGGAAGAGCGGCTCCGACAGCGGGATCCGCAGCACGTCGGGAAGCCCGGCGATCGCGTCGGAGCCGGCGAGCACGGTGAGCCGCTGATCGAGCAGCGTGTAGAGCACACCGCCCACGATCGCACCCCAGCGGAATCCGACGCCACCCAGCACCACCATCACCAGGACCGTGATCGTGAGGTCGGCGGAGACCGACCGGGGCACGGTGCCCGACTGCAGGAGCATGTACGCGACTCCGGCGAGGCTAGCGAGACCCGCCGCAATGACGAACACGATGAGTCGGACGCGGTAGGGCGACAGGCCCAGCACACGCACGCGCTGCTCGTTCTCGCGCGTCGCTCGGGCGAGATGCCCCAGGCGCGACGTGTCGACCCACAGCACGACGAGATACACCAGGACGAGCACCACGAGCGTGAACCAGTACAGGTTGCGGGTGTTCACGACCCCGATGAGGAAGTCGGGCACCTGCGCCGTATTGAGGCTGAGTCCCTCCTCGCCGCCGGTGACCTGCGAGTTGCGCCGCACCAGCACCGATCCTGCCTGCGCGAACGCCAGCGTCACCATCGCGAACGGGATGCCCGAGACGCGCATCGACACCGCGCCCGTCACGAGGGCGATGACCATGCCGCCGATCAGCGCGATGAACACGCCGGGCCACAGCGGCACGCCGAAGTGCTCGAGCGCGATCCCCAGACCGTACGCGCCGGCGCCGAAGTAGAGGGCATGCCCGAACGACAGCATCCCGCCCGACCCGAGCAGCAGGTTGTACGACAGCGCGAGCGCGGCGAACACCATGCAGAGGGACAGCAGCGCCAGGGTGCCGGGCATGTACGTCGGCGTCGGCAGAATGCCCGGGAGCGAGAGGTTGAGCAGCGGCAGCATCGCCATGAACGCGACGAGGACGACGCCGACAACGGCGGGAAGGAAGCGACGGATGCTGCGCTCCGAGGTCGCCTCGAGTCCCTGAGCCTGTCGAAGGGTCATGCCTTCCTCCCGAGGAGTCCGGTCGGACGCACCAGCAGCACGAGGGCCAGCAGGATCACGACGATGAAGTCCCCGGTGCCGCCGAGGTAGAAGTTGGCGAACTGCTGCAGCACGGCGACGAGGACGGACGCCACCGCCGCACCGGTGAGCGAGCCGAGGCCGCCGACGACGGTGACGATGAACGCGAAGATGAGGAGCGTCTGCCCGAGGTGCGCCGACACGAAGGTCGAGTAGTGCATCGCCAGCACGCCGCCGATTCCCGCGGCCGCGCCGCCGATGGCGAAGACGAGGGTGAACGAGCGGCGGACGTCGATGCCGAGCGCCGTCACCATCGAGCGGTTCTCGACGCCGGCCCGGATGATCATGCCGTAGCGCGTCTTCTGCAGGAACAGCACGAGGGCGGCGAGCACCAGCACGGCCGCGATCATCAGCACCCAGTAGGTGTTGGGGATGCGGGCGCCGAGGACGTCGGTCGTCTGCTTGAGCCACGGCGGTCCGCCGATGTGGATCGGGTCGGTGCCCCAGATCCCCTCGAACAGCGCCACGGCTGCGAACGACAGGCCGACCGTGACGAGCACCTGCTCGATGTGCCGCTCGTACAGCGGCCGGATGAGCACGAGTTCGGTGAGGGTCGCGAACACGGCCCCCACGCCCGCGCCGACGAGGACCGACAGCAGGAAGGATCCCCACGAGTCGGTGCCGAGCGCCTGCGCGACCATCCAGCCCATGAACGCGCTCAGGGTGAGGAACGCGCCGTGCGCGAAGTTGAGCACGTGCATGAGGCCGTAGATGAGGCTCAGGCCACTGGCGACGAGGAAGTAGAGGGCGCCGAGACCGACGCCGGTGATGAGGGTGAGGACGAGGGTGCTCATGAAGCGTGCTCCACGTGGACGCCGAGGAGGCGGCGGGTGAGGTCTTCGTCGTCGAGGAGATCGCGCGCCTTGCCGACGTGCGCGACGCGCCCGCCGGCGATGACGACGGCGTCATCGGCGAGACGACGCACGACCTCGAGGTTCTGCTCGACGAGGAGGATGGGGACGGTCTTCGACGCCTCCTGGAGCGCGTCGGCGACCTCGGTCACGATCTTCGGCGCGAGGCCCTTCGTCGGCTCGTCGACGAGGAGGAGCCGGTTGTCGTTGAGCAGCGCCCGTGCGACCGACACCATCTGCTGCTGACCGCCCGAGAGCGTGCCCGCCTGCTGGTCGCGGCGGGCGACGAGATCCGGGAACAGCTCTGCGACGAACTCGCGCCGAGGGTTCCGCTGACGTTCGGCCAGGGCGAGGTTCTCAGCGACGGTGAGCTTCGAGAAGACCTCGCGGTCCTCCGGCACGTACCCGACGCCGCGCCGCACGATGCGATGCGTGGGAAGCCCGTCGATGCGGTCGCCCGCGAGGGTCACCTCGCCGCGACGGGAGATGAGGCCGAGGATGCCGCGCAGGGTCGAGGTCTTGCCGACGCCGTTGCGGCCGAGCACCGCGGTGATGCCGGTGGCGGGCACGTCGAACGAGACGTCCTCGACGACCTGCTGGCCCGCGATCGTGCACCGGAGGTTTCGGACGGTCAGCACGGACTCCCCGCTCATGCCGCCTCCCCCGCCGATCCGGTGCCCAGGTAGGCGCTCTGCACGAGAGGGTTCTCCATGATCCGCTGCGGCGTGTCGTACGCGATGATCGTGCCGAAGTACATGACGGCGACCTTCTCGACGAGGCCCATCAGCACGTCGATGTGGTGCTCGACCATCAGCAGGGTGCAGCCCTTCTCGCGCTGCATGTCGCGGATGTTCTCGACCAGCCCGGGCACATCGCCCGAGCCCACGCCCGCCATGGGCTCGTCGAGCAGCACGATGCTCGCCTCCGTCGCCAGGAGCACGGCGATCTCGAGCTTGCGCTTGTCGCCGTGCGAGATGTCGCCCGCGAGCGCGTCGCGCTTGTGGCTGAGCCCCACGACCTTGAGCTTCGTCAGCGCGAGCTCGGTGGCGGCATCCGTCCGCTTCGGGAAGTGCAGGAGAGAGCCGGAGCCGCCCAGCGACACCTGGGCCGCCAGACGCACGTTCTCGAGCACCGACAGCTTCGGGAAGAGGCTCGACGTCTGGAAAGTGCGACCCAGCCCCGCCCGCGCCCGCGCCGGCACCGACGCCGTCGTGATGTCTCGGTCGTCCAGCACGACGCGGCCGGCAGTGGGCTTCATGAGCCCCGAGATCACGTTGAAGAGCGTGGTCTTGCCGGCGCCGTTGGGACCGATGACGCCCACGAGGGAGCCGGCGGCGACGTCGAGCTCGACGTCTTTGAGGATCGTCGCCCCACCGATCTGCAGGCCGAGGCCCTCGATCTTCAGCGGAGAGCCGCGGCGCGCGGTCTCCGCGGCGGGCGCGGACGGGACTGTGGTGCTCATCGTTTCGCGAAGCCCCGGATCACTCGGCTTCGGCGGGGGCGACGTCGTCGGCCGAGACCGTGTCGACGAGCTCGGGCACGAATGTGCCGTCCTTCGCGACGAGTTTGACCTGGTACATCTCCTGGATGAGGGCATGGTCGCTCGCGCGCACCGTCATGCTGCCCTTCGGCCCCTCGAACTCGAAGCCTTCGAGCGCCGCGACCATCGCGTCGACGTCACCCTGGCCCGACTCGATGGCGTGGACGATCATGATCGCCGCGTTGAAACCGTCGGGGCTGAACAGGTCGGGCGTGCCGCCTGCCTCTTCGATCGCCTCGACCATCGCGGTGTTGACGTCGTTGTCGGGGGCCTCGGCGAAGTAGTGGTTCAGGAAGCTGATCTTCTCGGATGCCTCGCCGTACGCGCCGAACGTCGCCGAGTCGCCGAGACCGGTCACGACGGGAATCTCGTCCATGACCCCCTGCTGGCTCATCGCCTGCCACATCGCGCCCGAGGTCGCGCCGGCCCACGCCACGAACACGAGGTCGGGAGCGCCCGCGAGCACCTGCTGCGCGAACGGCGTGAACTCGGTCGCGTCCTCGGCCACGAGCACGGAGTTCACCGTGGCGCCCTGGCCGCCGAGGATCGCCTGCACCGCCGCGACATTGCCCTGGCCGAACGCGTTGTCCTGCGCGAACACCGTCACGGTCTTGCCCTCGATGTCGTCGAGGAATGTGCCTGCAGTCGCGACGTCTTGCGCGCTCTGCCGGCCCGAGCGGAACGTGTAGTCGTTGATGCCGGTGATCGCGTCCGCAGCTGCCGGGCCCGAGATGTAGACCACCTTGTTCTGCTCCGCCTGCTCGGCGACGGCCAGCGCGACGCCCGACGACGCCGTGCCCGCGATGATGTTGACGCCCGAGCCGATGAGCTCCTTGACGGCGGTGACGGCCTTGTCGGGGTCGCCGGCGTCGTCGCGGTATTCGACGTTGATCGTCGTCCCGTCGATCTCGCCGGTGCCGTCGGTGGCGTAGTCGAGCCCCGCCTTGAAGGCGTCGAGGTACTGCTTGCCGTAGCCGGCGAGCGGCCCGGACTCGCTCGTGACGATGCCGACGGTGACCTCGGACAGCCCGCCCGGCTCGGTGGACCCGTTGTCGGGATCGCCGGACGGCGCGCAGGCCGCCAGGGCGAGCGCTGCCGTGACGACCACGGAGCCCAGGAGCAACTTCTTCGTAACCCGCATGTGCGTGCCTTTCCCCATTGGAAGGATCTGGTGCGTGAATCGGCGCTTCGTTCTCAAACATGAGATCCGATTCAGGTTCTTGCAATCTAGGAAACGGAAGCCGCGCAGGTCAAGTCGGCGAGCCCGCCCCTCCCCCGTCGTTACCGAATCGGGACGAATTCCCACGTCTTTCCCGATTCACATACCTGCGGTATATATCAGCGGTATGCTTCTTGTGTGACCCACGATCAGGACATCGAGACCCTCATCGTCGCCGCCCACGCGCTGACCCGCGTCGCGGCGCTCGAGACCGCAAATGAGACACCCGCCGCCCAGTGGCGCACCCTCACGATCCTCCGCGACAACGGAGCGCTCCGGATCGGCGAGCTCGCCCGCCTCAGCCGCGTGACCCAGCCCGGCATGACGCGTCTGGTCGGCCAGATGGCCGATCACGGACTCGTGGCGAGGACGACGGATGCCGCGGACTCGCGCGCGACGGTCGTAGAGGTCACCCCGCTCGGCCTCGAAGCCCTCCAGACCTGGCTGCTGCAGCTCACCGCCGCCCTCGCTCCCCACTTCGACGATCTCCAGCCTGAGGAGTGGGACGCACTGCGGACCACGGCATCCGTCCTCATGCGCAAGCTCGACCGCACGCGCACCGCGTCCGCCGTCGACACGGCCGAGGCCACCCGATGAGCGCCCACGGCAGCACCACGGGCTCGGTCTGGCGCCAGCCCGCGCAGGTATGGGCCGTCGCCTTCGCCTGTGTCGTGGCATTCATGGGGATCGGCCTCGTGGACCCGATCCTCCCCGCCATCGCGGAGTCGCTGCAGGCGAGCCCCGTCCAGACGGAGCTGCTGTTCACGAGCTACCTGCTGGTGACAGGCCTGGCCATGCTCATCACGAGCTGGATCTCGAGCCGCATCGGCGCGAAAGCGACTCTGCTCATCGGCCTCGCGCTGATCGTCGTGTTCGCACTGCTGTGCTCGCTGAGCGGCAGCGTCGATGCGATCATCGGCTTCCGCGCCGGCTGGGGCCTCGGCAACGCGCTCTTCATCTCGACCGCCCTCGCCACCATCGTGGGGGCGGCGTCCGGCGGCAGCGGCGCGGCGATCGTGCTCTACGAGGCCGCGCTCGGCCTCGGCATCGCGATCGGTCCGCTCCTCGGCGGCCTGCTCGGCGAGATCAGCTGGCGCGGACCGTTCTTCGGGGTCGTCGTGCTCATGGCGATCGCGTTCGTCGCCGTCCTCGTCCTGCTGCGCGGGCCGAGCGAGAAGCCGGTGCCGGTGCCGCTGTCGGCGCCCTTCCGGGCACTGCGCATCCCGTCGCTGGCCGTGCTCGCCGTCGCCGCCCTGTTCTACAACATCGGCTTCTTCGTGCTGCTCGCCTTCTCACCGTTCCCGCTCGGGTTCGGCGCCATGGGCATCGGCTTCACCTTCTTCGGCTGGGGCGTCGCCCTCGCGATCACGAGCGTGTGGGTCGCGCCGCTGCTGCTGCGCTTCATGGCTCGCACCACCGTCATGCTCCTGACGCTGCCGCTGCTCGCGATCGACCTGGTCATCGCCGGAATCCTCGTCGAAGACGCCGCGGCGCTGGTGGTCTGCATCATCGTCGGCGGCCTGCTCCTGGGCGTCATGAACACGGTGCTCACGGAGTCCGTGATGGAAGCCACGGATCTCCCCCGTTCCGTCGCGTCCTCGTCGTACTCGGCGGTCCGCTTCCTCGGCGGCGCCGCCGCTCCCCCGCTCGCCGCGCTGCTGTGGCACCTGTACGGCCCGACCGTGCCGTACCTCTTCGCCGCGGCATCCGTCCTCATCGCCACCGGCACGATCCTCTTCGGCCGGCGCGCTCTCGCCCGCATCGACGAGCGCGAAGCGGATGCTGCGGACGAGGCCGCGGCCGTACTGGTGGGCGACGCGGCCTGAATCGGCCGCCGAGGCTCGCGGCGCCGGTCGCCGATCACTAGCGTCTGGGTGTGGACCATTCGCACACCGATGTGCTCGTGATCGGCGCCGGCCCCGCGGGGCTGGCCGTCGCCGCGTGCCTCCGCCGCCGCGGGATCACCGCGACCATCGTCGACTCGGGTGAGGCTGTCGGCGAGACCTGGCTTCGCCGCTACGAGCGCCTGCATCTCCACACGCCCCGCATCCAGTCGGCGCTCCCCGGCCTGCGCATGCCGCGCCGTTTCGGTCGCTGGGTCGCGAAGGACGACGTCGCGCACTACCTGCGTGTCTACGCACGCCTCCACGACCTCCATCCGCGGTTCGGGATCGAGGTGCAGCGGATCGAGCGCGAAGACGGCAGCTGGCGTGCGGCCACCTCCGACGGCGACGTCACGGCGCGTCAGGTGGTCCTCGCGACCGGTTTCAGCAACCGCCCGATCGAGCCTTCCTGGCCGGGGCAGGACACGTTCACCGGCGAGATCCTGCACGCCTCCCGATACCGCGATGCCGCACCCTTCGCCGGAAGAAGCGTCCTCGTCGTCGGAGCCGGCAACTCGGGCGCCGAAATCGCCGCCGACCTCGCCGAGCACGGCGTCGCCGAGGTGCGCCTGGCGGTCCGCACTCCGCCGAACATCGTTCCGCGTCAGCTCGGTCCCATCCCGACGACCCTCGTCGCCATTCCGATGGACTTCCTTCCCGCGTGGTTGACGGACCCCGTGAACCGGCTCCTGCAGCGCCTGGTCGTGGGAGACCTCACCCCCTACGGCATGCCGACCGCAGGCTCCGGGCTCGTCGCGCAGCAGCGCGCGACAGCGGTCACCCCGACGATCGACGTCGGCCTCGTGGCCGCGCTGCGCGCCGGCACGGTGACCGCCGTCCCCGCGCTCGAGCGCTTCGAAGGGAACGAGGCGGTCCTCGCGGACGGCTCGCGGCTCACTCCTGGCGCGGTCATCGCAGCCACCGGCTACTCGACGGGCCTTCAGCCCGTCGTCGGTCATCTCGGGATCCTCGACGTCCACGGAGGCCCGGCGTCGACCGGTGGCGGAACGCATCCCCACGCGCCGGGAATGCGGTTCGTCGGCATCCGGAGCCCGCTGAAGGGTCTCCTCCTGCAGATCAACCTCGATGCGCGAGCCGCCGCGCGAGCGATCTCCCGCGAGCTACGAGGGAACTGATCCTTGACAGCAGAAAGGCCCCGGAGATTCCGGGGCCTTTCTGGTCGGTGCACCCCCTGGGACTCGAACCCAGAACCCACTGATTAAGAGTCAGTTGCTCTGCCGATTGAGCTAGAGGTGCGTTGTTCACTTACGAGGCGAACGAGGATCAACATTAGCATCACGATCGCGTCTCGTGAAATCGAGGCGGGAACGCCCCGGCTATCCTTGATTCCGTGACCTCCCCCTCCCCCGTTTCGACGTTCGACACGCCGTTCGAGGGAGACCTCCGCGCGGATCTCGATCTCGCTCTGCGACTGGCCGACGCGGCGGACGCGGCATCCATGTCGCGCTTCGATGCGGCCGATCTCGACGTCCGCCTGAAGGCCGACGCGAGCCACGTCACCGAGGCGGATCTCGCCACCGAGCGCGCGCTGCGCGACCTGCTCGAGACCGAGCGTCCGGGCGACGGGGTGTTCGGCGAGGAGTACGGCGTCACGGGCGACTCGGCGCGGCAGTGGATCATCGACCCGATCGACGGCACCGCGAACTACCTCAAGGGCATCCCGATGTGGACGACCCTCATCGCCCTCGCCATCGACGGCGTGCCGCGCGTGGGGGTGGCGAGCCAGCCGGCGATCGGACGCCGCTGGTGGGCCGCGAGCGGCCTCGGCGCGTGGACGAACACGCCGACGGGCGAGACGAAGCGTCTCGCCGTGTCGACGGTCGACACGATCGCGGACTCGAGTGTGAGCTTCCAGAGCATCGGGCAGTGGCGCGACGCCGGCAAGCTCGACGCCCTGGAGCGCCTGACCTCGTCGGTGTGGCGCGATCGCGGCTACGGCGACGCGTGGCCGTACATGCTGCTGGCCGAAGGTCGTCTCGAATTCGTCGCCGAGTTCGGCGTCAAGGAGTACGACATCGCTGCACTCGTGCCGATCGTGACCGAGGCCGGCGGCAAGTTCACCTCTTTCGACGGCAACGACTCGCTCTCGGATCTCTCCTCGCTCGCGACCAACCGCGTGCTCCACACCGCCTATCTCGACCTGCTCCACACCGCCTGATCCCGCACTGCCTGACACCCGACCGCCTCCCATCCCCCACGGAGACTCTCTGATGCCTGCCACCCGCATCCTCGGCACCGCCGCCGCCCTCGCCCTCTCCGCCGTGCTCCTCTCGGCCTGCGCCGGAACGCCCGAGGCCGCGCCCGAAGAGACCGGCAACGCGACGACGCCGACCGCCGCCGCACCCGAGCCTTCGGCGACGCCCGAGCCTGCGCCCGCCTCGACCGAGGACCCGACCTGCACCACGATCATCGGCGAGTCGGTCGTGGCGAGCTTCGAAGACCTCGGCTGGAGCTCGCAGGCGTCGCCGCTGTACATCGGCAGCACCGAGGTCGAGGACGGCCTGCAGTGCATGTGGGCGGACTTCGAGGGTCCGGCCGGCGACCACGGGCAGATGTTCGGCTGGGCGCCCGTCTCCGACGCCGACGCCGTCGACCTGCAGGAGGAGCTCGAGTCCCAGGGCTGGGTGCGCGAAGAGGACTCCGCGGGCGTCTACATCACCGAGAGCGCGGACACCGCGATCGCGACGGATGCCGAGGGCTACGGCATGACGTACCTCTTCACGTCCGGCCAGGTGAAGGTCGCCGACACGAAGCAGGGCCTCCTGCTGATCGACTGGCCCCAGAGCTGACGCCCCGCGCGGGTCATTCGGGCAGCACGTGCTCTGCCCGCGCCCGCGCGGCCTCCTCGAGCACGATCCGGCCGCCGCGCTCGTAGAGCTCCATCGCCCGCTCGGGAGTGTCACCGACCGCCGTCATGCCGATGCGGCCCTGTTCGGTGATCGAGCTGATCATGTGGAACACGATCCCCTCCTGCCGCGACCGGTCGAAGTGCAGGTCGTGGCGCGCCACGGCGTCGAAGAGGTCCCCCACCGAGAGCGCGCGGAGGTCGTCACCCTCGAGGTGGTCCGTCGCGACCAGATGTTTCGGCACACCCTCCGGGGTGAGGAACGCGCCTTCCTCGCCGTCGTAGCGGCCGTCGGTGAGGAACTGCAGGGTGAGGAACGGATGCGTCGTGCCGCCCTTGCGGAGATTCAGCTCGATCGCCCACGAAGACCATTCGCCCGCAGCATCCCGCACGACGACGAAGTCCAGCGCGAAGCGCCCGCGCACCCCCATGTCCGCCAGGCGCCGGGCGACCGCGAGCGCCGGCTCGCTGATGAGCCTCGAGTACGCCGGATCGGCGGGGAACACGCATCCGAGGTAGCTCTGTCCGCTCGGACCGCCCAGCAGCTGGTCGTGCGTCGAGAGCAGCTCGATCGTGCGGTCGGGAAGCACCCGCAGCTGCACGCTCGGGCTCAGGATCTCCTCGCCCACGATGCGCTCCTCGACGATGCCGTGCCGGGTCGCGAGGGCGTCGAGCATGTCGGCCGGGCTCAGGGTCTCGACCTCCGGCTGCATCGCCTGGAGGGCCCGGACGATCGCGTCACGGCGGGCGTCGCCGGCGAGCTCGCCCACGCCGGCGAGTTCCACGAGCGCGTTGCCCGACCCCGATACGCCTTCGTCGAGCTTGAAGATCATCTGCCGCACCGTCGGCTTCTCGTCCAGCACCGTCTCGATCGCCCGCACCGCGTCGTCGCGGCTGCGCAGATCCTCGACACCGAGCGGATGCTGCACGCCGACGTCGCGGAACAGCCGCCGGCATCCGGACTTCGTGCCGAGCGGGGCGAGACGGTGGTCTGCGCCGTACATCGGGATGCCCAGCACCAGCGCGAGATCGCGCTCGCGCTCGGTCGTGTTGTACGGGATCAGGTGAGACCGCTCGCGATCGGGGATGCTGCGGGAGATGCGTGCCAGGACCCGCGGACGCTCGAGCACCTTCTCGCTCAGGGTGCGGTGCGTGCCGTCGCCCACGGAGATGAGCGTGAGCCGTGCGAGCGCGTGGCTCGGGATGACTCCCGGGAGGAGCGCGAGGTAATACTCGATGATGCGGGGGTCGATGGGCTGCGAGGTGACGTAGGTCATGCGCAGCATGGGCTGGCGCAGCAGCAGGAGCAGGAACAGGAACCGTTCCTCGTACGCCTGCACCATCGCGGCCGAGGTCGCGCGGCTGCCCACCGTGAGAGAGGGCACGACGACGACCGATTCGTCCTCGAGGTTGTGCTGCATCGATGCCCAGACCCCCGGCATCCGTTCCTGCAGGCGGTCGAAGCGGACATCGCGCTCGGCGTCGGAGAGCGACGAGAGCGTCGCCGGCGCCGTGTCTGTGAGGGTCATGGTGCGACTCGATTCTCGGGATGACGGATGCCGTCCACGGCGTACGCGCGGACGGCCCGGCTGAAACCGCGAACGTCGAGCTCCCCCACCGGGTTCGCGGCGATGTGCTCCTCGACGGCGGTGAACGCGCGCTGCGCGACGAGGATCTGCCCGGCGGCGGCGGCCGCGCAGAGGCGGGCGGCGAGGTTGGTGACGCTCCCGATCGCGGCGTAGTCGAACCGGCCCTCGAAGCCGATCCGGCCGAGCGTCGCATATCCCTGCGCCACACCGATGCCGATGCCGAGATCGATCGCGCGCCGATGCCACGCGGCGGTGAGGTCGCCCACCCTGTCGCGAATCTCGATCGCCATCTCGATCGCGCGGCGCGCCGGGTCGTCGAGCGGCAGCGGGTCGTTGAAGAACACCATGACGCCGTCGCCGGTGAAGCGCTCGAGCGTTCCCTCGTAGCGGTCGATGAGCTCGCCGAGCACGGCATGGTATTCCGACAGCACGCCCATGACCTCTTCGGGCTCACTGGCCTCGGCGAACGGGGTGAAGCCCCGCAGATCACAGAAGACGACCACGATGTCCCGCCGGTGGCTCGCCAGCACGGCCTCGTCGCCGTTGTCGAGCACGACGTCGACGACCTGCCGCGACAGGAAGCGTCGCAGTCGGTTCACCCGGTCGAGCTCCTCGACCTGGCTCGCCACGCGGGCCTCCAGTTCGACGTTCCAGGCGGCGAGTTCGGCGGCCTGCCGCTCGATCGTGTCGTGGTACCGCTTCAGGCGCGCGAGCGACGCGACGCGCGCGATGAGCTCCGCCTGATCGAACGGCTTGCTCACGAAATCGTCGGCGCCGGCCTCCAGCGCGTGCCGCTTCTCCTGATCTCCGCTCGCAGTGATCATCACGACGGGCAGGAACCGCCAGCGCGGCACCGCGCGGATGCGACGGCACACCTCGTACCCGTCGATGCCCGGCATCATGATGTCGAGCAGCACGAGGTCGACGTCGTGCCGCTCGAGCTGCTCGAGGGCTTCTTCGCCCGAGGCTGCGGTGATGACGCCGTAGCCCCGCGGGCTCAGCACCGCGTCCAGCAGTCGCAGGTTCTGCTCGAGGTCGTCGACCGCGAGCACGAGGATCGGGTCAGGAGGCATCGGCGCGGCCCCTGCCGATGAACGCGTCCACCTGCCCGGGCAGCTCGCGGATGCTGATCGGCTTCTCGAGGTACCCGTCGAAACCCGATTCCTTCGCCCGCTCCCGGTCCTCGCGCATCGCGAACGCGGTCACCGCGACGACGGGTACGGCCTGCAGGGCGGGATCCTCCCGCAGTCGCCGCAGCGCCTCATAGCCGTCGAAATCGGGCAGCTGCAGATCCATCAGCACGAGGTCGGGCTCGCAGGTCGCCGCGAGCGTCACGCCCTCCTCGCCGGTGACCGCGGGCAGCACCTCGTAGCCAGACGCCGTGAGCACGTCGCGCACGAGCTTGAGGTTGAGGGGGTTGTCCTCGACGACGAGGACCCGGTGTCCGGTTGTCACGGCGCCTCCCCTCCGCCCGGGCTCGCCGCGACCGCGCCAGCGAGCGCTCCGACGTCGCGCAGCGCCCCGACGAGCGCGTCCCGGCCGACCGGCTTGACGAGGTAGGCCGAGGCGCCCATCGCGAGCCCACGCGCCCGCTCGTCCACGATCGACACCACGATGACGGGCACCGCGGCGGTGGCGGCATCCGTCCGCACGCGTCTCAGCACCTCCCAGCCGTCCGTCCGTGGCAGACGGATGTCGAGCAGCACGGCTGCGGGCACGTGCGTGCGGATCGCCGCCAGGCCCCCGTCGCCGTCGCGCGCGATGACGACGTCGACCCCGAGTCCGTCGAGGTACGCCGAGATGAGATCGAGCGACGCGCGGTCGTCCTCGACGACGACGATCGTCGGCCGCCCCGCGCCGTCGGCGTTCGCCGGCGCCTCGATCGGCACACGCCGCGGAATCGTGAACCCGAACGTGCTGCCGACGCCGACCTCGCTCTCGAGCCACATCGTGCCACCGAGGATGGCCACGATCCGCCGGCACAAGGTGAGGCCGAGGCCCGTGCCCTCTTCGCTCTGCAGCCCCCTCCTGCCCTGCTGGAAGGACTCGAAGATCCGCTCGCGGTCGGCCGGTGCGATGCCGACGCCGGTGTCGGCGACCGCCACGGCGATCTCATGCTCGCTTCCCCGGGCGGTCACCGTGACGCTGCCGCCGTCCGGCGTGAACTTCACCGCGTTGCTCAGCAGGTTCACGACCACCTGCTTCACGCGCAGCTCGTCGGATTCGACCGTGTCGATGTCGGCGTCGACATCGATGGACAGACGGATGCCGTGCCTCGCGGCCCGCTCGCGCACCATCGAGGCCCCGTACTCGAGTGCGGAGCGCAGCGAGAACGTCGACGGCTCGAGCTCCATGCGCCCGGCCTCCACCTTCGACAGGTCGAGGATGTCGTTGAGCAGCTGCAGCAGGTGACGGCCGGAGCCGAGGATGTCGCGCAGGTACTCGTCCTGCCGGTCGTTGAGCTCGCCGAACATGCGCTCGAGGAGCACCTCCGAGAACCCGATGACGGCGTTGAGGGGCGTGCGCAGCTCATGCGACATGCTCGCGAGGAACTCGGACTTGTGACGGCTCGCGATCTCCAGCTCGGCGGACTTCGTCTCGAGCTCGCGGAACAGCTGCGCGTTCCAGACCGCGAGCGCCGACTGGCTCGCGAAGTTCTCGAGGAAGTCCATCGTGTCGGCGGAGAATTCGCCGGGCGTGCGTCGGCGCACCACGAGCGCGCCGACGATCCGATCGCCCCGGAGGACGGGCACGGCGACCATCGACCGCCAGCCGTCCTCGTGCAGCAGACGCAGGTGGATGTCGAGTTCGACATCGTCGAGGTCGGCGACGGCGATGGGGTGCCGCTCCCTCGCGGCACGGCCGACGAGTGTGGTGTCGAGGTCGACCTTGATGCCGCGCAGCCGCTCCAAGAGCCGGTCGCTCGCGTACGCGCTGCGCACCGTGAACGCGTGCTCGTGCTCGACGTACTCCATGATCGAACCGCCGTCGCATCCGGCGAAGCGCACCGCGTTCATGATGATCGTGGTCAGCACCTCGTCGAGCACGAGGCTCGAGCTCACCGCCTCGCCGACCTCGCTGAGCGCTTCGAGCTGATTCACCTTGCGCGCGAGTTCGACGCTGCGGTCCTCGAGCGCGCGCACCAGGTGGACCTGCCGCACGACGACGGCCGCCTGGGCGGCGAAGGCGTCGAGCACAGCGAGCGCGTGCTCGTCGAACGGCGAGACCTCGGTGCGCCACAGCGAGAGCACGCCCACGACTTCGTCATCCAGGAGCATCGGGGCGGAGATGACGCTGCGATAGTGACCCACCTTCTGCGCGTCCTGCCGCCCGTACTCGGCATCGGCGAGCACGTCATCGATCTGCTGCATCTGCCGATCCGTCGCCACGCGCCCGACGAGGCTGGCGCGGTCGAGCCGGAAGGGGTGCGCGGCGATGTAGGCGACCATCTCATCGGGGACGCCGACCCACGACGACAGCACGAACCTGTCCCCGTCGATGAGGTACACGTGGGCGGCGTCTGACCGGCAGAGCCTACGCGCGCACTCGACGATCGTGTCCAGGGCCGAATCGGGGTCCGAGGCCGAGCGCCCGAGCGCCAGCAGAACTTCGTTCATCGCCGCGAACTGCTCGGTGGCGTCGGTGTAGCCACGCTGGAGGGTCTCGAGATCCTCCTCGTCGGCTCCATCCGAACGCTCCACGGGTGGCCTCCTCCCAGTGAGACCTGCGTTCGCCGCGATGACAGGCCACATTGTCCTCGCGCCCGGGGGCGCTTTCAAGACGGGGGGGTTCAGGCGGGAGACGCGCCCGGGAGGTTCGCGGCGAACACCTGCTCGGCGTAGCCCGCGAGCTTCTCGGTCACGTCTTCGAGTCTCCGCGTGGCGGTGGCGGCGATGTCGAGCTCGACGACGTTGCGGCGACGCAGATCCCGGTGCCAGCGGCGCAGGCGCTCGAGGCTCTGCTCCTCCTCCTCGAGCTCGCCGAACGTGAACTTCTCCTTGGCGATCTCGCGGTCGATCTCGTCGGAGAACTTGCCGCAGTCGGCGACGAACTCCTGCCACTCGTCGGTGCGCGCGGCGACGAACTCGTCGCGCAGCACCGCGATGTCGTCGTCCCCGTGCGATGAGGCGGTGAGCACCGCGAGGGTCCCCCCGCCGCGCTCGGCGAGCGCGCGCACGGTCGGGAGGGCATCGGTGAATGCCGGCAGGTCGGGGACGGTCCACGCGCCGGATGCTACAGGGACCGCTCCGACGCGGCGAAGCTCGCGCCACACGGCGACGCGGTGACGCGACGGCTCCGCCGGAACCTTCGGGATGACCAGCAGCCAGGACACGGTTGCGTCAGTCGCCATCGGAACACGGTAACAGGCGTTACATCGGCCGGCACCCCGTAGGCTCGATTCCCATGGCGATCGGCGTGACGATGTACACCTTCGATATCCAGCTGGCCGATGTCGATCGGGGCGTCTACGAGGATCTCTCGGTGCGTGTGGCGCGTCATCCGTCCGAGACGGACGCCTTCATGCTGACCCGGGTGCTCGCGTACGCACTCGAGTACGAAGAGGGCATCGCGTTCAGTGAGGGCATCTCGGCCACCGACGAGCCCGCTGTGCTCGTCCGCGATCTCACCGGCGCGCTGGTGGCGTGGATCGAAGTCGGGGCTCCCGACGCCGCACGTCTGCACACCGGCAGCCTGGCCGGCGCGCGTGTCGCGGTGTACACCCACCGCGACCCGGCGAAGGTCGCGGCGCCGTGGGCGGGGAAGAAGATCCACCGCGCCGAGGAGATCAGCCTCTACAGCTTCGACTCCGGCTTCTTCGACGCGGCGACGGCGGTGCTCGAGCGCCGCAACACGATGACCGTGTCGATCACCGAACGCCGGCTCTACCTCGACCTCAACGGCTCATCGTTCGAGTCCGACGTCCACGAGGTCGCCGCGGGCTGACACGGCGGGTCAGGGCAGGAAGTTCTCCCGCGCGAGCGGCGCGACCTCGATCTCCCGCGCCCCCGCGCGGGGGGCCCCTCGGAGGTCCCCGGTCTCGGCGTGCGGGCCCGGGACC